>DATACE010000105.1:0-14919 GCA_036259215.1 Burkholderiales bacterium
AGACCGTGCATTTCGCAAGCAGGTCGGGAACGCTGCCTTCGACGATGCGCCGCGCCAGCCCTTCGGCGATGGCAGCGTTCCCGACCTGCTTGCGAAATGCACGGTCTACGCGCTCGACATGGGCGCCCTGCTCGCCGGCACCAAATACCGGGGTGACTTCGAGCAGCGTTTGAAGGCGGTGCTCAAGCAACTGGTCGACAACCCGAACGCCATCCTGTTCATCGACGAGATCCACACCGTGATCGGCGCCGGCGCCGCCTCCGGCGGCACGCTGGACGCCTCCAACCTGCTGAAGCCCGTCCTCTCCACCGGCCAGCTCAAGTGCATCGGCGCCACCACCTACAACGAGTACCGCGGCGTGTTCGAGAAGGACCATGCGCTGTCGCGGCGCTTCCAGAAAATTGACGTCATCGAGCCCTCCATCGATGAGACGGTGGAAATCCTGAAGGGCTTGAAGACCCGATTCGAGGCGCACCACAGCGTGAAGTACACCGCCAACGCCCTGACTACGGCGGCGGAGCTTTCGGCGCGCTACATCAACGACCGCCACCTGCCCGACAAGGCGATCGACGTGATCGACGAGGCGGGCGCCGCGCAAAGGATCGCCCCCAAGGCGAAGCAGAAAAAGATCATCGGCAAGTCCGAGATCGAGGAAATCATCGCGAAGATCGCGCGCATCCCGCCGCGCACCGTGTCCACCGACGATCGCAGCGCCCTTGCCAACCTCGACCGGGACCTTAAGGCGGTTGTCTTCGGCCAGGATGCGGCCATCGATGCGCTCGCCTCGGCGATCAAGATGGCGCGCTCCGGCCTGGGCAATCCGCAGAAGCCGATCGGCAACTTCCTGTTCAGCGGCCCCACCGGAGTCGGCAAGACCGAGGTGGCGCGCCAGCTTGCGTATTGCATGGGCATCGAGCTGATCCGCTTCGACATGTCCGAGTACATGGAGCGCCACGCGGTGAGCCGCCTGATCGGCGCGCC
Source organism: Burkholderiales bacterium (assembly GCA_036259215.1). GTDB lineage: Bacteria > Pseudomonadota > Gammaproteobacteria > Burkholderiales > SG8-39 > SCGC-AG-212-J23. The sequence goes on from DATACE010000105.1 coordinate 982, forward strand.
GCCGGGGTACGTCGGCTTCGAGCAGGGCGGCCTGCTCACCGAGCAGATCACCAAGAAGCCCTATTCGGTGCTGCTGCTCGACGAGATCGAGAAGGCGCATCCGGACATCTTCAACATCCTGCTGCAGGTGATGGACCACGGTACGCTGACCGACAACAACGGGCGCAAGGCCGACTTCCGCAACGTGGTGATCGTCATGACCACCAACGCCGGCGCCGAGTCGCTCGCCAAGAACACGATGGGCTTCACGCTGAACAAGCAGCCGGGCGACGAGATGGAGGCGATCAAGCGCATGTTCACGCCGGAATTCCGCAACCGGCTGGATGCCATCATCTCCTTCCGCTCGCTCGACCACGACATCATCATGCGGGTGGTGGAGAAATTCCTGATGCAGCTGGATGAGCAGCTGGCCGAGAAGAAGGTGGAGGCCTTGTTCACCCAGGCGCTGAAGGAGCACCTGGCCAAGAAAGGCTTTGACCCTCTGATGGGTGCGCGCCCCATGGCGCGCCTGATCCAGGACACCATCCGGCGCGCGCTGGCCGACGAGCTGCTGTTCGGCAAGCTGCAGCACGGCGGCAAAGTGACCATCGACGTGGGCGAAGCCGACAAGATCGTCCTCAAGTTCGAGGAAGAGCCCGCCGCGGTCGCGTGATCGCGGCGCATCGGAAGCAGGAGAAGGCCGCCCCGCGCGGCCTTTTTTCTTGTCCGCTTGACGCCGGGTTATCCGAAAGCGGACACTTTCCACGTCATTTCCGGGGGAGGGCCTGTAATGCGATTTTCTACGATGCTGCTGGCTGCGATGGTCGCGTTGCCGCTATCGGCTTTCGCGCAGGACAAGGCGGCACGCAGCCTTGCGGCTACTTGCGCCACCTGCCATGGCACCGACGGCCGCAGCGTCGGCGGGATGGAGGCGCTCGCCGGAATGCCGAAGGCAGAGATGGTGCGCAAGCTGAATGAATTCCGGGCGGGCGACAGGCCGGCCACGGTGATGCACCAGCTGGCCAAGGGCTACACCGATCAGCAGATCGATCTCCTGGCCGGCTACTTCGCCGCGCAAAAGAGGTAACCCGCCATGAAAAGACGCGATTTCATCAAGTTCGCCGGCGCCGCCAGCGCCGCTTCCCTCGTCGGCTGCGCGACGCCCGGCGGCGCCAAGGGAAGGGTGGTAGTGATTGGCGGCGGCTACGGCGGTGCTACGGCCGCCAAGTACCTGCGCATGTGGGAACCCGGGATCGACGTCGTGATGGTCGAGCGCAATGACGTCTTCACGTCGTGCCCGATGTCCAACTTGGTGCTCGGGGGCAATCGCACCATGGAAGACATTCGCCGGACCTACGACGGGCTGCGCCGCCGCGGCGTGCGTGTGGTCAACGACGAGGCCACTGCCATCGACACGGCGAAGAAAGTCGTGCGGCTGCAGCGTGGGGGAGATCTGCCGTACGACCGGCTCATCGTATCCCCCGGCGTGGACTTCAACGTCGGCGAGATCGAAGGCTACCAGGCCGCCGAAGCGCGCATCCTGCATGCGTGGAAAGCGGGGCCCCAGACGGTTGCGCTGCGCCGGCAGCTGGAGGACATGAAGAACGGTGGGGTGTATGTGCTCGCCGTGCCGCTCGCCCCCTATCGCTGCCCACCGGGACCGTACGAGCGCGCTTCGCAAGTCGCGCATTACTTCAAGCATGCCAAGCCGCGCTCCAAGGTGCTGATCCTGGACGCCAACCCGGACGTGACATCCAAGGGACCGCTTTTCAAGCGGGCTTGGGCGGACCTCTACAAGGGCATCATCGAGTTCCGGGGCAACTCCAAGGTAGTGGCCGTAGACCCTGGCGCAATGGCGGTACGCACCGACTTCGATACGATCCGAGGCGACGTATTGAACGTCGTTCCGCCACAGCGCGCGGGCGACATCGCCGTCAATGCCGGGCTGATTACGCACAACAACCGCTGGTGCGACGTCGACTGGCGCACGCTCGAGTCCAAGGCAGTGAAGGGCGTGCACGTGCTCGGCGACGCCACCCTCTCCGCGCCCGGCATGCCGAAATCCGGGCACATGACCAATCAGCAGGCAAAGGTCTGCGCCGCCGCGGTGATCGAGCTGATGAGCGGCCGCGCCGCCAATCCGGCGCCGGTCATGACCAACACCTGCTACAGCTACGTATCGGACGCGGAGGTCATCCACGTGGCCTCGGTGCACCAGTGGGACGCCGGGCAGGGGACGATCATCCCAGTCAAAGGTGCGGGCGGAGTCTCGGCGGCACGCAACGAGCTGGAAGGCAAGTACGCCTGGGCCTGGGCGCAGAATATCTGGGCCGACATGCTGGCCTGACACGCCCCACGTTCAGGAGCCGGTGCTGCCGAAGCCCCCGGCGCCGCGCGCGCTGGCGGCGAATTCTTCCACCACCTGGAACTCCACCTGCACGACCGGCACCACCACCAGCTGCGCGATGCGGTCGAGCGGCTGGATCGTGAACGCCGCCTCACCCCGGTTCCACAGCGACACCATCAGCGGCCCCTGGTAATCAGAGTCGATCAAACCGACGAGATTGCCGAGCACGATGCCCTTCTTGGCGCCGAGCCCTGAGCGCGGCAGGACCATGGCCGCGTAACCCGGATCGCCCACGTGGATCGCCACGCCGGAGGGCACGAGTTCCGAGTCGCCCGGGCCCAGCACGAGCGGCGCGTCGATGCAGGCGCGCAGGTCGAGGCCGGCGGCGCCCGCGGTGGCGTAGTGCGGCAGCATGCCGCGTATCCGCTCGTCGAGGATCTTGACTTCCAGCTTCCTCATTTGCGGGGCGGCAGCATTCCGGCGACATGCTCGAGCAGCTTGCGCGCCAGTTCGAGCTTGGGTCCGCGACCCAGCGGATGCTCTCCGCGCTCGTCGTAGAGCGTGATTGAGTTGTCCTCCGCGCCGAGCGCTTCCTGCGCCAGGTTGCCCGCCATGAGCGGCACGTTTTTCTTCAGCCGCTTGTCTTTTGCGTGCTGCGCCAGCTTCTCGCTTTCGGCAGCGAAACCGACGCAGAACGGCGGCCGCGGCTGCGCGGCCACCCACGACAGGATGTCCGGATTCTCCTCAAGGTCCAGCGCGAGGCCGGCGCCGCTTTTCTTAATTTTTTGCGCGGCGCGATTCTTTACCCGGTAATCCGCCACGGCGGCCACCGAGATGAATATGTCGCTGCTCTTCACGGCCCGCTTCACCGCCTCGAACATCTCTTCGGCGGTGCGCACGTCGATGCGCGCCACGCCGGGCGGCGTCGCCAGTGCCACCGGGCCGCTGATCAGCGTGACTTCCGCGCCTGCCTCCCTGGCCGCGCGCGCCACCGCGTAGCCCATTTTCCCGGAGCTGACGTTGGTCAGCACGCGCACCGGATCGATCGGCTCCTGCGTCGGCCCGGCGGTGACCAGCACCCGCCGTCCCGCTAGCCTACCGGGCTGGAACAGCCGCTCGATTTCCGCGACGATCTGCGCCGGCTCGAGCATCCTTCCCATGCCGACCTCGCCGCAAGCCTGATCCCCGGCGGCCGGTCCGGCAAGCATCACGCCATGTTCCTGCAGAAGCTGCAGGTTGCGCTGTGTGGCGGCGTTCTCCCACATCTCCACGTTCATCGCCGGCGCCAGCATCAGCGGGCAGCGGCGCGCCACGCATAGCGCCGACAACAGATCGTCGGCCAGCCCATGCGCCACTTTCGACATGAAGTCCGCCGTGGCCGGTGCAACCAGGATCAGGTCGCGGTCGCGTGAATGCTCGATGTGGCCCATGTTGTCCGGCACGCGCGGATCCCACATGTCGGTCCAAACCGTCTGGCCGGAAAGTGCCTGCAAGGTCACGGGGGTGATAAAACGCGTCGCCGAGTCGGTCATGGCAACGCGCACATTGGCGCCAGCGCGGGCCAGCAGCCGTACCAGCTCGGCCGCCTTGTATGCCGCGATTCCGCCGGTGACTCCCAGGAGAATCCGCTTACCCGTCAACGCCATGGGCTCTACACCGTTAAGGGGAAAAGGATTCTAAGGGATAGCCTGCAACATGGCGATTTCGGACTGGCCAGCGGCCGAGCGGCCGCGCGAGCGGCTGCTGGCAAACGGCGCCCAGGCGCTGAGCGACGCCGAGCTGCTCGCAGTACTCCTGCGCACGGGGGTGCGTGGCAAAAGCGCCGTGGAGCTCGCACGCGAGCTTCTGGGCCGCTTCAGCGGCCTGGCCGGCCTGCTCGCCGCAGGAGACAGGCTCGCGGGCGTGAAGGGCCTGGGCACGGCAAAGCGGGCCCAGTTCTCCGCGGTGGCGGAGCTTGCCCGGCGCGCGCTGATGGAGGACCTGACAGCCGGGGCGGCGCTGACCTCGCCGGCGGCGGTACGGGATTATCTCAAGCTCGCGCTGGGCACGCTGCCACACGAGGTGTTCATCTGCATTTGGCTGGATGCCCAGCATCGCGCGCTGCGCTTTCATGAGGCGTTCCAGGGCACGCTGACCCAAACCAGCGTCTATCCGCGCGAGATCGTAAAAGCGGCCCTGTCGACCAATGCCGCCGCGGTGATCTTCGCGCACAACCATCCTTCCGGCGTCGCCCAGCCCAGCCAGGCGGACGAGCTCCTGACGCGCAACCTGCGCGACGCCCTGGCGCTGGTCGACGTAAAGGTGCTCGACCATTTCATCATCGCCGGCAACCAGGCGATCTCCTTCGCCGAGCGCGGGTTGTTGTAGTAAAATCCGCGGCTTTCCGCATCTCGGAGCGCCAGATGTCACGCGTTTGTCAGGTCACCGGCAAGAAGCCGATGAAGGGCCATTTCGTCTCGCACGCCAACAATAAGACGATCCGCACCTTCGAGCCGAATCTTCACTACCGCCGCTTCTGGGTCGAAACCCAGAACCGCTGGGTGCGGCTGCGCGTGTCCACCGCCGGCCTGCGGCGCATCGACAAGCTCGGCGTGGAAGCCGTGCTGGCGCAGATCAAGGCCAAGGCAAAGGGGAAAGGCAAGTAACCCATGCGAGAGAAAATCAAGCTGGAATCCTCGGCCGGCACCGGCCATTTCTATACCACCACCAAGAACAAGCGCACCACGCCCGACAAGCTCGAGATCAGGAAATATGATCCCAAGGCGCGCAAGCACGTGATCTACAAGGAAACGAAGCTGAAATGAAAAAGGCCCGCGCAAGCGGGCCTTTCTGCTTTGCAACCTGGCCGGCGGCTAGGCGTACGAACGCAGGCGTTGCGAGAAATCCACCAGCGGAGCGATGCCGCTTGCCTCGGCGCGGTGGCACCAGTCCTGCAGCTGGCGCAGCAACTGCTCTTTGGATGCGCTGGACCGATCCCACAGCGCGGACAGCTCGTCGCGCATGGCTATCACGGTAGCCAGCGCGCGGGAATTCTTCAGTACCTCGGAAAGCCGGGTGCCCTCGGCGCCAGCGGCCGCCTGTCCGCGGAGCAGCACGCGCTTGAGCGAGCGCAATACCTCGGCATCTCGCGGCGACCAGTGCCTGAGGCGCTCCACCTCCTCGGCGTAGGTGCGGCGGATGGACTTAGCATAGCGCGACAGCACATCGTAGCGATTCGCGATCACCGCGTGGAGCGTGTCCAGATCGGCCGCCGCCTTCGGCTCGGCGAAACGCGGCTTGGGCGCAAGCTTCTTTACCGTGGCAAGCCCCAGCATCTCCATGAGACGGATGTACATCCAGCCCACGTCGAACTCATACCACTTCGAGGACAGCTTGGCAGACGAGGCGAACGCATGGTGGTTGTTGTGCAGCTCCTCGCCGCCGATGAGGATGCCCCAGGGAACGATATTGGTGCTCGCATCCGCCACGTCGTAGCTGCGGTAGCCGAAGAAGTGCCCCACGCCGTTGATGACGCCCGCCGCCCAGAAGGGAATCCAGGCGATCTGGGTCAGCCAGATCAGGGCTCCCGGCACCAGGCCGAACGCCACCAGGTCGAACGCGAGCATCGACAGGATGCCGGCCATGGCGTGGCTCGTATAGACGTTGCGCTCCATCCAGTCGTCCGGCGTACCATGACCGTAGCGCTCGAGCGTTTCCTTGTTGTACGACTCCTTTACATAGAGGAGCACGCCGGCCCACAACACACGGTTGATGCCATAGATCTGCGGGCTGTGGGGATCTTCCGCCGTTTCGCACTTGGCGTGGTGCTTGCGATGGATCGCGGCCCACTCCTTGGTCACCATCCCCGTGGTCAGCCAAAGCCAGAAGCGGAAAAAATGCGACACCACGGGATGCAGCTCGAGCGCCCGGTGCGCCTGGCAGCGATGCAGAAAGATCGTGACTGCGGCGATGGTCACGTGGGTCAGTCCCAGCGCGACGAGCACGTAGCCCCACCAGGGGAGATCGAACAGGCCGGAGAAAATCATCAGTTTTAGAATGCCCTAGTCGAGTTTGTTAAGAGGCGCAGTTCATTTTACGCGAATGCTCCAATGTCGTCTGCCGCCATCTAAGGTGCTTCCGCGAAAGGACTTTTTAAAGGACAAGCGGCGTGTGGAATCGTTCCTTTGTCCCCTAGGCAACCCGCTCGAATGCTGCGGCGAAAAAGCCGTCGGTGCCGTGCCGGTGGGGCCAGAGCCGCAGGTAACGCCCGGCGTCGAGCGTTATGCGCTGCGCTGCCAGCAGCTCCTCGCAGGCAAGCGGCCTGAAATGCGGCTGCTCGGACTCGAAACGCTCGGCAATGTCTTCGTTTTCCTCGCGAAGAATGCTGCACGTGGCGTACACCAGGCGGCCGCCCGCCTTGACCAGCCGGGACGCGGCCGCGAGGATCGCGCGCTGCTTGGCCGCCAGCTCAAGGACCGCGGCTGCCGAATGACGCCACTTCAAATCCGGATTGCGCCGCAAGGTGCCGAAGCCGCTGCAGGGTGCATCGACCAACACGCGATCCAGCTTTCCCGCGAGCCGCTTGGCGCCGGCGTCGCTGTCGCCCGATAGCACCACCGTGTGGACATTGGTGACGCCGGCGCGGGCGGCGCGCGGTCCCGCGGCAGCCAGCCGCTTCGCCGACACATCCATCGCGTATACGCGACCGCTGCCGCGCATGAGCATGGCAAGCGCGAGGGTCTTGCCGCCGGCGCCCGCACAATAATCGGCCACCATCTCTCCGCGGCGCGGAGCGACCAGCCAGGCAAGCAGCTGGCTGCCTTCATCCTGAACCTCGATCAGCCCGTCCTGGAAAAGGCGATGCCGGTTTATCGCAGGCTTTCCGGCGAGCCGCAGGCCGGCGGGAGAGTACGGGGTCGGCGCCGCATCGATGCCATCGTCCAGGAGACGCGCGAGCACCTCTTCGCGGCTGATGCGTGCAAGGTTTACGCGCAGGTCCAGCGGCGCTGCGTTGAGCAGCGCCTGGCAAATGCGCATCGCCTCGTCGCCCCCTTGCTGCGCAGCGAGCCTTTCCCAAGCCCAGTCGGGCAAATCCGCGCGAATCGCTTGCGGCAAGGACTCGGCGCGAAAGCTACGGATGCGCTGCGCCAGTGCTGGTTCGACCAGGCCCTCCATGGCCCGGGACGAGAGCCCCAGCACGCGCATGGCGGCCGCAGCCACCAGCGCCGCCGGTTTCGCGCTGCCGGCGGCCGCCTCGAGCGAGCGCTTGCGCCGCAGCACGGCAAAGGCGGCCTCGGCGATGAACGCGCGCTCTTTCTGGCCCAGCGAACGGTTTTGCCGGAAGTAGGCGGACAGCGCCTCGTCCGCCGGGCCGGAAAAGGTGAGCATCCTTCCTAGAACCGCTGCCGCGTGGTCCAGCATGCCACGCGTCGGCGTCACGGGACCGAAATCTGGACAACCACCTGGTCGAAACGCGTGCCGTCCTTCTCGGTCACGCGAATGCGCAACGGAAGAAAGCTGTGTCGCGTGGCGAGCCAGATCTCGGCGATTTCGTCATCCGTGCGCCGAACCAGCCGCAGGGCCTCGAACGCGCCCGCCGGCGTAGTGAGCGGCTCGGTGCCTTCTACCACGTAGACATGGCGCGACTTGCCTCGCCCATCCATCAGGTGAAACGATATTTCGCCTTCCGGCGGCGGCGAGAACGCAAAGTCGAACAGGAACGCCAGGCGATCGCTGGCGTCCGGCGGCAGCGGCATGACGCGCGCCTCGCCCTTGTACTGCATGGTCACGGTCTTTGCGTGCCAATCGAATCGGGCGCGTGCCGTCCTGCGGCCGGTACGCTCGTCTCGGTACTCCATGGGCTGCAGGCCGTCCTCGCCCACACGGCCGCGGCTGGTGCGCCGAGCGGTCCCGAGCAGCGCATAAAGGCCCCTGCCGCTCCAAGCCTCGGTAAGCTCGTAGACTCGGCCGTCGTGCTGCAGCCGGTGCGCCACCTGGGCCACCGAGGAGCCGTTGTGCAGCACCTCGAAGGACAGCTCGACGCGCTCCGGCGGCGCCGCGTGGACCGCGGCGCAGGCGCTAATCAGCAGCCAGGACCAGTTGCGCATCATTACCTTTAACGCTCACCACTCCCGAATTGATGACCAGCCGGCCGTCGAGAAACCAGGCCGCCGCCTTCGGATAGATCACATGCTCTTGCCGCAGTACGCGCGCCGCCAGCGCAGACGCAGTGTCATCGGGCCGCACGCGCACGGCCGCCTGTATCACGATCGGCCCATGGTCCAGCTGCGAGGTCACGAAGTGCACGGTGCAGCCGTGCAGCTTCACGCCCGCAGCGAGGGCGCGTGCGTGCGTGTCAAGGCCCGGAAATGCGGGCAGCAGTGAAGGATGGACATTGAGCAACCGTTCACGGTAGCGGGCGACGAAGCCCGGCGTAAGCACGCGCATGAACCCGGCCAGCGCAACAAGCCTGGGCGCGAAGCGCTCGATCTCCGCGGCGAGGGCGGCATCGAACGCCTCGCGCGTAGTGAACTTCCGGTGCTCGACCACCCGGGTCGGGATGCCGCGTGCAGCCGCGGCGGCCAGGCCCGCGGCGTCGGCGCGGTTGCTGATGACCCCGGATACCGGCAGCTTCGCGTCGAGCAGCGCCTGCATGTTGCTTCCGCGCCCCGAAATCACGACGACGATCATCAGAGAACGCGCGCTGCGCGGTACCCGTCGGCCTCGAGCCGCCCGAGCACGCCCTGCATTCCGTATAGGTGCAGCGCGCCCAGCGCAATGAAGGCATTGCCCCGGCGCAGCTCGCGCTGCATGCGAAAAGCCATCACCACGTTCCGGTCGTGCACAACTCGCTTGTCCAGGATCGCCTGATGCGCCGCGCAGCGGCCACATGGATGATGCCGTAGACGTGGCTTGCGGCGAGCCCCTTGCGGGTCACGCGCCACAGCAGGCGGCGGTCGAAGCGGCCAGCCGCCCACCCGCCGGCCGGGGCGAGCAGCGCGGCGAGCGACGCGGTGATGAAGGCTCTGCGGTTCAACCCGTCGGGCCGAGCATGGATTCGGGCCGCACCCAGCGATCGAAATCCGCCGCCGTGACGTAACCCAGGCCGAGCGCGGCTTCGCGCAGCGTGCCGCCCTCGCGATGGGCCTTCTTGGCGATCTCGGCCGCCTTGTCATAGCCGATATGCGGGGAAAGCGCGGTCACCAGCATGAGCGAGTGCTCCAGCAACTCCCGAATGCGCGGCTCGTTGGGCTCTATGCCGCGGGCACAGTGCTCGTCGAACGAGCGGCTACCGTCGGCGAGCAGCCGCTGGCTTTGCAGGAACGCGTGGATGATCATCGGTTTGTAGACGTTGAGCTCGAAGTGTCCGGCACCAGCGCCGATGTTCACCGCGACGTCGTTGCCCATGACCTGTGCGCACAGCATCGTGAGGGCCTCCGCCTGCGTCGGATTCACTTTTCCCGGCATGATCGAGCTGCCGGGCTCGTTTTCCGGAATGCGAAGCTCGCCCAGTCCGCAGCGCGGTCCGGAGGCCGCGAGGCGTACATCGCTGGCGATCTTGGCGAGCGCCGCGGCCAGCGTTTTCAGCGCGCCGTGGGCGAAAACCAGCGCTTCGTGGCCGGCCAGCGCGGCAAACTTGTTCCTCGCTTCCACGAACGGCAGCCCGGTTTCTGCGGCAACCTGCTCGCATACCCTGCGGGCGAAATCGCGGTGGGTGTTGAGCCCCGTGCCAACGGCGGTGCCGCCCACCGCGAGCTCGCAAAGCGCCGGCAGCGCTGCCCGCATGGCGGCTAGCGATTGCTCAAGCTGCGCGGCATAGCCCGAAAATTCCTGACCGAGGGTGAGCGGCGTGGCGTCCTGCAGGTGCGTGCGCCCGACCTTCACGATGGCGTCGAAGGCGGCGCGCTTGGACTCCAGCGTCGCACGCAGCCGCTCCACCGCCGGCATCAGGTCTGCCTCCATGCCGCGCGCGGCGGCGATGTGCATGGCCGTCGGAAATACGTCGTTGGATGACTGGCCAAGGTTGACCTCGTCGTTTGGATGCACGCGCCGCTGCTGTCCGCGCTCGCCGCCGAGGAGCTCGGAGGCGCGGTTCGCAAGCACTTCGTTGACGTTCATGTTGCTTTGCGTCCCCGAGCCCGTCTGCCAGACCACGAGCGGAAACTCCTCGTCGTGCTTGCCGGCGAGCACCTCGTCGGCGGCGGCGCGGATCGCCTGCGCCTTGCTGCCGTCCAGCAGCCCCAGCTCGGCATTGACCCCGGCGGCGGCCTTCTTCACCAGCGTGAGGCTGTAGACCACCGCGAGCGGCATGCGCTCCGTGGAGATGCGGAAATACCGGCGGCTGCGCTCAGTCTGCGCACCCCACAGACGCGCCTGGGGCACCTCGATCGGCCCGAAGCTGTCCTTCTCGATGCGTGTGCTGCTCATGGCGCTTTCGCCGGCAGATCGAACACCAGCACCTCGGCGTCTTCACCGCGCGACAGCTCGAGCGCTCCGCCGACAGTCTTCAGCGCGTCCCCGGTGGCCAGCGCCTTGCCGTTCACTCTCAGCTTACCCCGCACCAGGTGCACGTAGCCCAAACGAGCACCGGCGAGCGCATGGTCGGCGCGCTCCTCGCCATCGAACAGGCCGGCATAGAGGCGCGCGTCCTGGTGCACGCGGACCGAGCCCTCGGCGCCGTCCGGCGACGCGATCAGGCGCAGGCGGCCGCGCTTTTCATGCGCGGCGAAGTGCTTTTGCTCATACGACGGCGCGATGCCGGCGACACGCGGCTCGATCCAGATCTGCAGGAAGTGCGTTACGCCGGCTTTCTCGTTGTTGTATTCGCTGTGGCGCACGCCGCTGCCCGCGCTCATGCGCTGCACGTCGCCCGGCCTGATGGTCGAGCCGTTGCCCATGGAATCCTGGTGCCCGAGCGATCCCGCCAGCACATAGGTGATGATTTCCATGTCGCGATGGCCGTGAGTGCCGAACCCGGAACCGGGCTGCACGCGATCCTCGTTGATCACGCGCAGTGCGCCGAACCCCATGTGACGCGGGTCGTGATAATCGGCGAAGGAGAAGCTGTGATAGGACTCCAGCCAGCCGTGGCTGGCGTGGCCGCGTTCCCGGCCCGGCCGGATCTCGGTCATGGGCGGCCGGGGCGCTAGGCCGAAGGCTTGGATTGCTGCGCGGCGATTTCCGAGTGTACCTTGGCCATATCGACGGATTTGGCTTGCGCGATGACCTGCTGCAGGGCGTTGCCCGGCAACGCGCCCGCCTGCTGGAAAAGAATGATCTTGTCGCGAAACACCATGAGGGTGGGTATGGAACGGATGCCGAACGCGCCGGCCAGCTCGTGCTGCTCATCCGTATTGATCTTCGCGAACACGACATCCGGATGCTCCTCGGAGGCCTTTTCGAAAATCGGCGCGAAGCCGCGGCAGGGTCCGCACCACGGGGCCCAGAAGTCGACGATCACCATCGAATTGTCGCCGACGGTTTTCTCGAAATTGTCCTTGGTGAGCTCGACCGTTGCCACGCCAGATCCTTTCGCGCTGGACCATGCAGTGTACTCTAGACATTCATGTACGTAGGCCGGTTCGCACCCTCGCCCACCGGGCCGCTTCACTTCGGCTCGCTGGTCGCGGCGCTGGCAAGCTGGCTCGACGCGCGGGCGGCGCGGGGCCGCTGGCTGGTGCGCATCGAGGACCTGGATGCGCCGCGCCAGCAGGCGGGCGCGGCGGACCTGATCCTGCGCACGCTGGAGCGGCTGGGACTCGCGTGGGATGGCCCGGTGCTCTACCAGAGCCTGCGGGCGCCGCGCTACCAGGCGGCGCTGGAAAAGCTGCGGCAGCACACGTACTGGTGCGGCTGCACGCGTCGCGAAATCGCCGACTCCGGCCTGGGGCTTGCTGCGGACGGCGCGCGCATCTACCCCGGCACTTGCCGGCAGGGGCTGACGGCGAACCGCTCGGGGCGCGCGCTGCGGCTCAGGACCGGCACCGGCCCGATCGCTTTCGTCGATCGCGTGCAGGGCGGCCAGTCTCAAGTGCTGGCCGCCGAGGTGGGCGATTTCGTTCTGTACCGCGCTGATGGGCAATTTGCCTACCAGCTCGCCGTGGTAGTAGACGACGCTGACCAGGGCGTGACCGACGTCGTGCGCGGCGCGGACCTGCTCGATTCCACGGCACGGCAGATATACGTGCAGCGATTGCTCGGGGAGCCCTCGCCCCGCTTCTTGCATGTGCCGGTTGCCCTCAACGCGAAAGGCGAGAAGCTGTCCAAGCAGACGGGGGCGCTTGCGCTCGATGCGACGCAGCGGGACGCGCTCCTGCGCGAGGCATTGCGCTTCCTTGGGCAGCCGCCCACCGCCGATCTCGACGAAGCGGTTGCCGCCTGGGATGTCGGCCGCATCCCGAAGCAAAGGGCTATCGCAGCCGCGGGCGGATGACCGTGGCGAGCGCGCCCAGCACGAGCACGAGCGCGGCGACCTCCGCCCAGCTCGGGCGCTCGCCCAGGAACACGATGCCGCTCAGCACACCGATCACCGGAATGATCAGCATGCTGATGGCGAACACGCTGACCGGAACGGCGGTGGCGATCTTGATCCATGCCCAGTGGGCGAAAGCGAAGGACACCAGGACGTTGTAGGCCACGCCGGCCCACGCCCAGAAGCCGACGTCGCGCAGGGCGCCCGCATCCTCGAACAGGAGCGTACCGAGGAAAATCGGCACGCCGCCAAGCAGCATGATCCAGGCGGTATAGGCGCCGGCCGGCATGCTCATCGGAAAGCGCTTCTGCAGCACGGTGCCGAGCGCCCAGCTTAGGGCCGCGCCGAGCACGAGCAGCGAACCGAGCGGCGCAGCGCCCAGCGCAAGAAGATTCTCGCCCAGCAGCAACGCAAGCCCGGCCAAGCCCAGCCCAAGCCCGGCGAGCTTGCGGCGGGTGACGCGCTCGCCGAGCACCCAGACGGAGAGCGGGATGGCCCATACCGGCATGGTGTAGGCAAGGATGGCGGCGCGTCCCGACGGGATCAGCGCCACGCCGAAGGCGACCAGCATGTTCCAGCAGGTGATGTTGAGCAGCGCCAGCAGCGCAAGGCGGCCCCATTGGCGGCGCGGCACGACGAGACGCTGCCCGCCGGCGCGCAGCGCGGCGAACAGCACCGCCGAGCCCAGTCCGAGGCAGAAGCTGCGAAAGGTCCACGGCGGCACCTCTGCAAGCGCGACCTTCATTGCCGTCCAGTTGAAGCCCCAGGCGAAAGTCAGCGCCGCCAGCACCCACCACAGCCGCCGCGGCAGGTGGTCCGGCTCGCTGCTCAAGCCTCGACTCGCAGCGGCAGGCGCTTCATGCCGCGCAACACCATGGAGTCGAGCCACTCAAGGCGCGTTGCGGTAATTTCCATTCGCCGCCAGCGCTGCAGCACCGCCGGGATGGCGATCTGGCCTTCCAGCCGCGCCAGCGGGAAGCCCAGGCATATGTGCGCGCCGAAGCCGAAGGTGAGATGCGGCACGCCGTTACGCTCCAGGTCCAGCCGATCGGGCTCGGGAAAGGCGCGCGGATCGCGGTTCGCCGCATTCATCAGCAGGAACACGCGCTCGCCCGGCTTGAGCTGCTTGCCGTGCAGGGTCTGCGGCTCGCGTACGATGCGC
>DATACE010000106.1:0-5780 GCA_036259215.1 Burkholderiales bacterium
GGAAGCTGCGCCAGGAGGCTGCTGTCGGCGCGGCTTCCGGCGCGAGAAGCCATGGGCAGGCGCCGCGGCGAGCTTTTCCCGTCGCAATCCTGGGCGCCGCCGCCGCCCAAGCCGGCGCCGGCGGTCGCGGACGCCCCCCCGCCCGCGCCCACGCCGCCGCCCATGCCTTACCGGGTAGCCGGGCGCGTGGTCCACGACGGCGTGGCGCACGTGGTGCTCGCCAAGGGCGACCGCGTGCTCACCGTGCGCCAGGGCGATACGCTGGACGACGGCTACCGCGTCGAGGCCATCGCCCCGCGCGGCGTGACGCTGGTCTACCTGCCGCTCAACGTGCCGCAGCAGCTCCCGGTCGCGGTGGCGCTGGAGGACATGCAGCCCACGCCGGAGGCAAAGCAGCCGATCATCGCCGACAAGCGGCCCGCCACGCTGCGCCTCGAGGGCCCGGCCCGCATCCGCGCGGGCGACCGCTTCAGCGTCTCGCTTAAGGTCACCAGCGACCAGGCGGTGCGCTCTGCGCCGGTGCAGCTCAGCTTCGATGCGGCGCTGCTCGAGCCGGTCGACGTGCGCCGCGGCGGCTTTTTCGCCGACGGCATCTTCAGCTTCCGCATCAACCCCTCGGGCTCGATCTTCATCGGCGCCGCGGGCAAAGGCGAAGTGCCGGCCGACGCCGAGTTCTTCGTCGTGACCTTCAAGCCGGTGCGCGCCGGCGCCGCGGAGCTGAAGCTCTCCTCGGTGCTGCTGCAGGGCGCCGCCGGCCGCGCCATCGCGCACGACCAGCCCGCCGCTTTCCGCACGTCAATCGTCCAGTAGACGAGGCGATAAGGATTCCGACGCCGCGATAAATTCGCGCGTCGGGATTCTCCTGTCGTTGTTCAGCACCGCGAAATGACCCGGCGCTGCCGGAATAGCATCGCGTTCCAGTTTTTCTTTTCATGATCAATGGGGCGCGGGCGATTGCTGCAAAGCAAATCTCGAAAAATTCTAAGTTGACCTCGGAAAAATCGCGGCCCAGTCTGTCGCCCGGCTGCGACAAATTTAGAGGAGGCGTTGCCATGTGGTTGTCCAAGAAAGCGTCAAGAGCGCGGATAAGGGAAGCCGAGAACGCGCGCAGGAACAGGCAGGAAATCATCAAGGCACGCTCCATCGGGCAGGTGAGCCGGCGGGACCTGCTGAAGTGGGGACTCATCAGTGCGGGCGGCGCGCTCGCCTGGAAGCACGGCCTCAACCCGTTCGTGCGCAGCGCCTACGCGAGCATCCCGACCGGCTCGCCGCTCAGCCCGCTGTTCGGGCAACTGCCGTTCACGCAGCCGATGCCGCGCGCCGACCTGCTGCCGCGCCATACCGATCCCTTCAATCGCCAGTGGTGGTTCGGCAAGCCGGTGCCCCAGGCGGAAGCCAACGTCACGCAGCAGCTGCTCGACCCGGCGCTGCCGGGTGTGCTTCCCGGCGAGACCGGCCCGATCGAGGGCCGTCCCCCGGGCCCGATCTGGGCGCACCAGCGCTGGAACGAGTTTCTGCCGCGCATCGCCATCGAGGCGACGCAGGAGGGCGCGAAGGTCAACAGCAGCTATGACCCGGGCGTAACTTCGATGCACAACTCCGGGATCAGCGCGGCGAATCCGATACGCCCGGCGTTCCATCCGCATCCGAACTTTCCGGACCAGGCGCCCAACACGTTCTGGACCTTCAACGGCACATTGCCGCCGAAGCTCGCGCTGGCGCGCTATGGCGAGCCGGTGCTGTTCCGCCACCACAACCGGCTGCCCGCCAACATCGCGCACAACGACGGCTTCGGCCGCCACACCATCAGCACGCACGAGCACAACGGCCACCACGGCGCGGAGAACGACGGATTCACCGGCGCGTATTTCTTTCCTAACCAGTATTACGACTACCACTGGCCCATCGTGCTCGGCGGCCACTTCTCGGTGAACCTTGATGCGAGCGACCCGCGCGCCGGCGCCCCCGACGGCAGCGGCGGCATCAACAAAGTGCCGGGCGACTGGCGCGAGACCATGAGCTCGCACTGGTTCCACGACCACATGTTCGAGCACACTGCGGAGAACGTGTACAAGGGCAACGCGGCCCTGTTCAACCTTTACAGCTCGCTCGACCGCGGCAACGAGGCGATCAACGACGGGGTGAACCTGCGCCTGCCCAGCGGCACCGGCAAGGACTGGGGCAACCTCGAGTACGACGTCAACCTGATGCTCGCCGACAAGGCCTGGGACCAGGACGGCCAGATGGTGTTCGACATTTTCGATCGCGACGGCTTCCTGGGCGACGTGGTGACGACCAACCTGGTATGGAAGCCGTTCTTCCAGGTCGAGCGGCGCAAGTACCGCTTCCGCATCCTCAACGGCTCGGTGGCGCGGTTCTACAAGCTGTCGCTCTCGGACGGCAAGCCGATGACCATCATCGCGAACGACGGCAACCTGCTGCCCGCGCCGGTGGTGGTCACCAAGACCGACCACATCGGCGTCGCAGAGCGCATGGACATCGTCATCGACTTCACGCAGTGGAACGTCAACGACAAGGTGTACCTCGTCAACCTCGCCGAGCACGAAGACGGCCGGGAAGTGGCGAACAACCTGTCCCTTAGTGCGGCGATGTCGGGCGCTTCCACCGACCCGGGCGTAGGGGCGTTCCTCGAGTTCCACATCGTGCGCGAGCCCAGCCAGCCGGACGTGAGTCAGGTGCCGGAAGTCCTTATCCCGAATCCGGACCTGTCGGCGATCCCCGTGGCCAAGACGCGCGAGTTCGAGTTTGGCCGCGGCGCCGACCAGCCGAGCAACGACCCGGTCACCGCGAGCGACGGCGAATGGGGCATCCGCAGCCGCACATCGCAGGACAGCGGCGACATGCTGGCGGCCAACTTCGGCCGCATCGACGCCATGCCGCGCTTCGGCACGCGCGAGGTGTGGCATCTGAAGAACGGCGGCGGCGGCTGGGACCATCCGATCCACATCCACTTCGAGGAAGGCCAGATCCTGCGGCGCGACGGCAGCTTCTACAACGTGCCGGCGTGGGAGCGCGGGCGCAAGGACGTGTACCGCCTGCGGCCCGGCGGCGAGGTGACCATCACCATGCAGTTCCGCGACTGGGGCGGGATGTTCATGGAGCACTGCCACAACACCACCCACGAGGACCACGCCATGCTCATGCGCTGGGAGATCAACGACGGCGGCACGCCCTTTTTGCGCCCGCTGCCGACGCCGATTCCCAAGCCGCAAGGCGTGGTGTTCCAGAACCCGACGGTCCTTCCCGGTGCCTGAAAGGAGATGACCATGATGCTCGTCAAAGGCCTTATTGCGCTGCTCGCCTCGTCTGCGCTGATCGCCGGCGCCGGCGCGGCGATCGAATGGAACAGCGCCACGGTGCCGATCAGCGGCACCGTCACGGGAATGCCGGAAAGCGTGGCGTTCTCCGGCAAGGTGCAGATCCAGACGCGCCGCGCCATCGATCCGGAGGACAGCCGCCGCAACAAGCTGCTGCTGCAGATCGACTTCAGCGGCGTGAGCGGCGTAGGCGCGGTGAGCTCGGCCACCTACGTGGTCGAGGCGCAGGACGTCGTAACGCGCCCGCTCGCCTCGGCCGACGTGGTGACGATCACATTCCCTTTCCACTCGAGCAGCACCAGGGCGGTCAGCGCCTCGCGTACGGGAACGGCATCCTTCTCGCTCAGCGTCGATACCGCGACCGGCGCGGTCACGGCGGCAACGGCCAGCATCTTGAGCCCGGAGCGCTGAGGTGAAGGTGCTGCTCGCCTGCGCCGCGGCGCTCGCGCTCCTGGCGGCCGGTCCGGCGCACGCCGGAAAGGACCGCTGGGGCGCGGGCTACTTCCCGAATGTCGAGCTCACCGGCCACGACGGGCGCAAGTACCGGCTTTACGACGACCTCCTCAAGGGCAAAACGGTGGCGATCAACGTCATCTTCACCGAGTGCAAGGACGTCTGCCCGCTGGAGACCGCGATGCTGGTGCAGCTTTACCGGCTGCTGGGCGAGCGCGCGGGAAGGGACATCGCCTTCTATTCCATCAGCATCGACCCGCAGCGCGACACGCCCGAGGTGCTGAAGTCCTACGCGGAAAAGTTCGGCGCGCTGCTTCCGGGGTGGCTGTTCCTCACCGGCAAGCCCGAGGACATCCGCCTGGCGACGAAGAAGCTCGGGCTGGTGCGCGGCACCGACAAGGCCACGCGCGACGGCCATACCGCCATCCTCATGGTGGGGCGGCAGGCCGCCGGGCAGTGGGACCGAATGTCGGCGCTGGACGACCCCCGCTTCCTCGCCACGCGCATGGCCGCGCTGCTCGGGTGGCGCGACGTGCTGCCGGCGCAAAGCTACGCCGAGGCGCGGCCGCTCGACCTGCAGACCGGGCAGTACGTCTACCAGGGCCGCTGCAGCGCCTGCCACACGATCGGACTGGGCGATAAGGTCGGTCCTGACCTGGCCGGCGTCACGGCGCGCCGGGACCGGGCCTGGCTCGCGCGCTATATCGGCGCGCCGGACGAGATGCTCGCCGCCGGCGATCCGGTCGCCACCGCGCTCTACGAGAAGTACCGCAAGGTGCGCATGCCGAAGCTGCGCTTCGCGCCGGGCGAGGTGGATGCGGTCATCTCCTATATGGAAACGCGCACCGCGGAGCTGGTGGAGAAAGCAAAGCAGCACGCGGCGCAACCGCACAAGCACGGCCACCATCACCATCACTAGAGCGAGGCGGACGATTCATCGCCGCTGGCGATAAGCTCACAAGTAGATTTCATAGGTCTTTCGTTGACCGCGCCGCTCTCCGTAGATTAAAAGTCGAAGAGCGCGCCCTTTTCGGGGCGCGTCCAGAGGGGGAGCGGGATGAACAAGCGAACAAGAAGTGGAATGCTGGCGGTCGCCCTGGCGCTGGCATTGCCGGGGGTTGCCTGGGCGGACAACAGCGACGCAAAGGCCGCGCGCAAGGCGCACCGCTCGGAAGGGCTGGTGCTTACCAACGCGCGCATCCACACCATGGACGGGCAGTTCCGCGTGGTGGACGAGGTGCTGATCAAGAACGGCCGCTTCGTCGAGGTCGGCAAGAATGTCGACCGCAGCGACCAGGTGCCGGTGATCGACGCGGGCGGGCGCACCGTCATCCCGGGCATCATCGACGCGCACAACCACATCGTGCTGGTGGGCAACCGCCCGGGCTGGCACACCGGAATGGAGCATGTGTTCACCATTCCCGAGGCGCTGGAGGCGTATCGCGCGCGCGCCGCCGCGCTGGACGCGGCCGGCGTGCCGACCGACGAGTTCGTCACCACCATCGGCCCCATCTCGGCGATCCAGTTCGCCGAGAACCGCCTGCCCACGGGGCAGGAGCTCGATAGCGTCAGCCTGACGCGCCCGGTTTACGTCCAGGCGGCGCAAGGCGGCATCCGGGCCAACAGCGCCGCGGCCGCGTGGTTCGCCGCCAATAATCCCCTGGTTACGGTCAACCCGGCTACCGGGGCGGTGAGCGGTCCGGCGCTGCAGACGCTGCGCCAGCGCTTCCTCACGCCCGAGACCCGGAAGCGCAGCGCGCACGACGCGCTGCAGTACTTCACGACCCTGGGCATCACCACGCACGGCGACTCGGGCGCCTTTCATTCGGAGCTGCCCGCCAACGGCATCGCGAGCGAGAACGTCTACACCATGCACTTCCCGTTCCTCGCGCTGAACCGCGAGAAGCGCCTGCCGGCGCGCCTGCGCATGGACTTCCTGCACCAGGATTCGTCGAGCGACGCGGCGCTCACCACGCTCGCGCCGCGCCT
>DATACE010000107.1:0-2105 GCA_036259215.1 Burkholderiales bacterium
GAAGTAGCCCGCGGCAAACGGCCCGAACACCACGAGCATGAGCTTCCCGGGTAACCTATCCGCCATGAAAAAGCGCCTGATCGTCGGCATCACCGGAGCCACCGGCGCGGTCTATGGGGTCGAGATCATCAGATCCCTGCAGAAGATGGAAGATTGGGAAACCCACCTCGTGCTGTCGGAAGCCGGCGCGCTCAACCTCTGGCACGAGCTGAAAATGCGCCGCAAGGAGCTCGAAAAGCTGGCCGATGCCGCCTATCACCCGAACGACATCGCCGCCACCCTCGCCAGCGGCTCGTTCCTCACCGAGGGGATGGTCATCGCGCCCTGCTCGATGAAGACGCTCGCCGCGGTGGCGCACGCGCACGCCGACGACCTCGTGTCGCGCGCCGCCGACGTGGTGCTGAAGGAGCGCCGGCGCCTGGTGCTGCTGCCGCGCGAGACGCCGCTCAATCTCGCGCACCTGCGCAACATGACGGCGGTCAGCGAGATGGGCGGGATCATTTTCCCGCCCGTGCCCGCCTTCTATGCCATGCCGAAGAGCATCGACGAGCTCATCGCGCATACCGTGGCGCGCGTGCTCGACCTCTTCGGGGTGCACTCCCCTACGCTCGCGCGCTGGCAGGGGCTGAAAGGAACTCCGCAAGCGCCCGATTGAAGGCCTCGGGCTGCTCGAGGTTCGATAGGTGCGCCGCCTGCGGGATGAGCACCAGCTTCGACCCCGGCAGGTTCTCGTGGATCTCGCGCGCCATGGCCGGCGGCGTGCCGGGATCGTCTTCGCCGCAGATCACCAGCGCCGGGCACTTGATTTCCTTCAGCCGCGCGGTGACGTTGATCTTGGGGATGGCGTGGCAGCAGCCGGCATAGCCGGCGACCGGGGTCTTTTCGATCTGCGCCGCGATCTTGGCCACTTCGTCCTTGCGCTTCTCGCGGAACGGCGCGGTGAACCAGCGCTCGATGGTTGGCTGCACCAGAGGCTTCAAGCCCTGGCTCTCGGCGATGCGGATGCGCTCCTGCCACATCGGCGCCGCCGCCGCCGGGTAGTGGCTGGTGGTGTCGCATAGCGTCATCGACTGAAAGATCCCCGGGTACTTGAGGGCGAAGGTCTGGCCGATCATGCCGCCCATGGACAGGCCGCAGTAATGCGCCTTGTCGATCTTGAGGTGCTTGAGCAGCGCATGCAGGTCGTCGGCCAGCGCCTCCAGCGTATAGGGGCCCTTCGGCGCCGCGCTCTGGCCATGGCCGCGGGTGTCGTAGGCCAGGATGCGGAACCTGTCCTTGTGGCGCGCGATCTCGCCGTCCCACATGCGCACGCTGCAGGCGAGCGAGTGGCTGAACACCAGCCAGGGCGCGCCTTCCTTGCCGTGGATCTCGTAATACGTCTCGATGCCGTTGACGGTCGCTTTCATAAGGTCTCCACTATGAGGGGAATCAACATTTCATCGTCGCTGGTGCCGCCGTGGTTGCCGATGTGCAGGTGGCGCGGCTCGCCGGGTATCCAGTCCTTCACCGTCCAGTGGCCGCGCATCACCAGCGTCACGTCGCCGATGCGCTCGGCGAAGCGCGGGTGCGGCTCGCCCGGGCCGAACCAGCCTTCGTCCACCAGGGCCCGGCTGGGCATCACGTCGGCGCGCTCGCCCAGCCAGTGCTTCGCCTGATCGGCGAAGGACTTCGGGTCTTGCACGTGGCAGTACACCACGCGGCGCTCGCCGCAAAGCGGAAATCGCAGCTGCGCGCACAGAAACGGCGGCAGCTCGAGCGACTCGTCCGGGGATACGTCGATGAAGCCGTGGTCGGCGCTCGCCAGGACCACCGACTCGGTGCCCGAGAGCCGCGCGAGCAGCCGGCCGAACGCGGCATCGATTTTCTCCAGCTCCGCGAGGGCCGCAGCGCCCTGCGAGCCGAAACGATGCGAGACCGCGTCGTAGTCCGGCCAGTAAGCGTAGACGAACTTGCGCTGCGGCCCGGATTTCACCGCGGCCTCCACCTGGTCGACGAGCTCGTCGAGCGTGGCGTAGGCGCGCCGCTCGGCGCCGGCGCAGTGTTTCACGTTGTAGTCCGAATCTACGATGTCCCGGTGCGTCACCACGATGGAGCGTGCCTCGAGC
>DATACE010000108.1:0-2257 GCA_036259215.1 Burkholderiales bacterium
GGGGCGACGGCGCCATTGTCGCGCGTCGATCTCCACCGCGGCGGCGAGGTCGCGCCGGAAGCGCCGCTCCATCTCGCCGGCGAAGCCGGCGTCGTGCACCTCCAGGTCGGCCTCGTAGTTGTGCACGAAGCTGCGCCAGTCGAGGTTGGTCGAGCCGATGCTGCTCCATTGCGAATCGATCACCGCGGTCTTGGCGTGCATGAGGGCCTCGTGCCATTCGAAGATGCGCACCCCGGCCGCCAGCAGCTCGGCATAGTGCGAGCGGCCGGCGTCCACCGGCGCCCAGAAGTCGGTGAATCCGGGCAGGACCAGCCGCACGTCCACGCCGCGCTGCGCCGCCTCCGCCAGGGCGCGCTTGAGGTGCGGGTCGGGGACGAAGTAGCCCACCGTGAGCCAGACCCTGGAGCGGGCGGCGCCGATGCGCTCGAGCAGCGCCGCGTACATCTCGCTGCGATCGACGCCCGGGTCGCTCGACACCACGCGCATCTTCTGGTCGCCCCGCGGCTCGAGCTTCGGATAGTAGTGAACGTCGGCATACGGCCCGCAGTCCTGCAGCGCCCAGGCGTCCAGGAACAGGCGCTGGAATTGCGCCACCACCGGGCCCTCCACCCTCACCTGCGTATCGCGCCAGCCGCTTTTCTTGTTCTCCTCCTGGT
Source organism: Burkholderiales bacterium (assembly GCA_036259215.1). Lineage (GTDB taxonomy): Bacteria > Pseudomonadota > Gammaproteobacteria > Burkholderiales > SG8-39 > SCGC-AG-212-J23. The sequence goes on from DATACE010000108.1 coordinate 657, forward strand.
CCCCATTGCGCCGGGCGCGCGCCGAGCTCGATCCGTAGGCGTCGCTGATGTTGATGCCGCCGGTGAAGGCGACCCGGCCGTCGACCACCAGAATCTTGCGGTGGTCGCGGTTATTCACCTTGTCGACGCGCGTAGTGACCGGATTGAACTCGCACACCCGCACGCCGGCCTCGCGCAGGCGCTCGAAGTACTCGCGCGGCGTGCCGATCGAGCCGATGCTGTCGTAGATGAGCTGCGCGGTAACGCCGGCCGCCACGCGGTCCTTCAGCACCGCGACCAGCCGCTCGCCGGCCTCCCCGTCGTCCAGGATGTAGGTCTGCAGGTTGATGTGGTCTCGCGCGCGCGCCATGGCGGCGAACATGGCGTCGTGGGTGCTCGGGCCGTCGATAAGCAGGCGCGCCTCGTTGCCCCCCACCAGCGATGCCGCCGGCTCGGCGCGCTGCCGCGCCGGCAGGTCATCGGGCGAGGGCAGCGCGCAACCGGCGAGCAACGCCGCGATGAGACTACTTCTTAATGCGAATGTCGTTCCTGACCGAGCGCACACCCTGCACTTTCTTGGCCGCCGAGACTGCGCGGCTCGCCTGGTCCTCCGAATCCACGAAGCCGGTGAGTTGCACGGTGCCGCGATAGGTTTCCACATTCACCGCCGCCGCGGTCTTCGCGCCGGCGTCGGTGGCGATGGCGGTCTTCACCTTGGCCGTGGTGGCCGCATCGTCGGTGAACTCGCCCGCGCTGCGCTGAGTGGGGCTGTCGGAGGCGCAGGCGCCTAGGCCGAGCAGCACGGCCGCGGCAGCGGCGGCGAGAAAGTTTCTCTTGGATGCATGCATCACGTACGCTCCTTCTGGGGCTGCTGCTCTTTGTCGGGCTGCAGGGGGTCGAACGGCCACTTGTCCTTCTCGTCGGCCATGCCTACACCCCGCGTTCCCAGTCGTTAACCTGGCGCTCCGCCTCGTCCTTGGCGATGCCGTAGCGCTCCTGGATCTTGCCCACCAGCTGGTCGCGGTTGCCGCCGATCTGGTCGAACTCGTCGTCGGTGAGCTTGCCCCACTTGGCCTTCAGCTTGCCGGTCATCTGCTTCCAGTTGCCGCCGATGCGATCCCAGTTCATGTTGCCTCCTTTATGGATGGACGCCGGATGTCTTGCAAAGCGCGTGCCGCCTGCACTTTCTGCCCTACAAGGAATTTGTTACACGGCGGCCGGCTGCACCAGGCGCGCCACCGTGGCGAGCAGCGCCACCGGCTCCACCGGCTTGGCAAGCTGCGCGTCGTAGCCTGCGGCGACCGCACGCATGCCGGCGGCGGGCTGCGCCGGCATGGTCAGCGCCGCAGCGCGCAGGCAGCCGCCGCGCTCGGCGGGCAGCGCGCGCACCGAGCGGATGAGGCCGTAGCCGTCCCCACTACGCGCGCCCACCTCGGAGAGCATCACATCGGGATGAAAAACACCGACCGCCTGCAGCGCCTCGTCGGCGGTGGCGGCGGCGCGCGTAGTGGGGACGGCTACGGCCTCATCCGCTCGGTGCGCGCGCTGCCCGCCGAGCGCGGCGGCTGCCTGCGCGCTGCGGCGCTGACCATGCCGGCGCAGCCCGCCGCCGGCATGCGTGC
>DATACE010000109.1:0-10420 GCA_036259215.1 Burkholderiales bacterium
GCTGCCGCGATCGTGGTGGAAGAAACCACCAACGCCATCCGCTCGATCTCCAACCGCACCCTGGAGAAGGTCGCCGCGGTAACGCTGGTGGCGTTCGCGCTGGGCGCGCTGGCGCTGCTGCTGTTCGCCTCGCGGCTGTCGCTGCGCTTGCGGCACCTGCGCGACGAGGCGGAGCAAGCGATCGACTCGCAGGGCCGCGTGAAGAAGCTGATCGCCGGCTCCACCGCCAGCGACGAGGTCGGCGACCTGTCGCGCAGCTTCTCCACCGCGCTGGAGCGTCTGGCGCAGTACAACGCCTATCTGGAAAAGCTCGGCGGTCGCCTGGCGCACGAGCTGCGCACGCCGATCACGGTGGTGGGTTCTTCCCTCGAGAACCTGCGCATGGCGCGGCTGCCCGAAGACGCGCGCGTCTATACCGAGCGCGCCGCCGAGGGCTTGGCGCGGCTGCAGACGGTGCTCACGCGCATGTCCGAGGCGACGCGCCTGGAGCAGCTCGTGCGCCAGGCCGAGCGCGAGCCCTTCGACGCGCGCGACGTGGTGCGCGGATGCGTGGAGGGATACGGCGCGGCCTTTCCCGGGTCGCGCTTCGCCCTTTCCGTGCCCGAGAATCCGGTGATGCTGCGCGGCGCCCCGGACCTGTATGCCCAGATGCTGGACAAGCTAGCCGCCAACGCCGCCGATTTCTCCGACGGCGAGGAGCCGATCCGCGTGCGGCTGGATGCCCGCGGCGCGCTGACCGTGAGCAACAGCGGCCCGCCGCTGCCGCAGGACATGGCCGGGCGCCTGTTCGAGTCCATGGTCTCGGGGCGCACCGGCAGCGGCGGCGAGCCGCACCTCGGCCTGGGCCTGTACATCGTGCGCCTTATCGCCGAGTTCCACGGCGGTCAGGCGCGCGCCGCCAACCGGGAGGACGGCTCCGGTGTGGTGGTTCGGGTGGACTGCCCTAGCGCCTGACGCAGGTACTGCCCGGTGTGGCTCGCCTCGTTTGCGGCCACCTGCTCGGGCGTGCCTTCGGCGACGATGCGGCCGCCGCCGTCGCCGCCTTCGGGGCCCAGGTCGATGACCCAGTCGGCGGTCTTGATGACATCCAGGTTGTGCTCGATCACCACCACCGTGTTGCCCGCATCGCGCAACCGGTGCAGCACGTCGAGCAGCAGCCGGATATCGTGGAAGTGCAGCCCGGTGGTCGGCTCGTCGAGGATATACAGCGTGCGGCCGGTGTCGCGCTTGGAAAGCTCGAGCGACAGCTTCACTCGCTGCGCCTCGCCGCCCGACAGCGTGGTGGCCGACTGGCCGAGGCGCACGTACCCCAACCCGACGTCGGTCAGGGTCTGCAGCTTGCGCGCGATGGCGGGCACGGCGGAAAAGAATTCCGCCGCGTCGGCCACCGTCATGTCCAGCACCTCGTGGATGCTGCGGCCCTTGTAGCGGATCTCGAGAGTCTCGCGGTTGTAGCGCTTGCCGTGGCACACATCGCAAGGCACATAGATGTCCGGGAGGAAGTGCATCTCCACCTTGGTCACCCCGTCGCCCTGGCAGGCCTCGCAGCGGCCGCCCTTGACGTTGAAGGAAAAGCGCCCGGCGTCGTAGCCGCGCTCGCGCGCCGCCGGCACGCCGGCGAAAAGCTCGCGGATCGGAGTGAACAGGCCCGTATACGTCGCGGGGTTGGAGCGCGGCGTGCGGCCGATCGGGCTCTGGTCGACGCTCACGACTTTGTCCAGCTGCTCCAGCCCGGAGAGCGCCTCATGCGGCGCCGGCTCGGCGGCGCTGCCGTACAGATGGCGCGCGACCGCCGCGTACAGCGTGTCGTTGATCAGCGTGGATTTGCCGGAGCCGGAGACGCCGGTCACGCATACCAGAAGCCCCAGCGGCAGGGACAGCGTGACTTCCTTCAGGTTGTTGCCGCGCGCGCCGCGGATCAGCAGCCTTTCGCTCGGGCGGTTGCGCCGCGCCGGCACCGCGATGCTGAGCTGCCGCGACAGGTAGCGGCCGGTGAGCGACGCCGGATCGGCGACGATCTGCGCCGGCGTGCCCTCGGCGACGATGCGCCCGCCGGCCTCGCCCGCCCCCGGGCCCATGTCGACCACGTGGTCGGCCGCGCGGATCGCTTCCTCGTCGTGCTCCACGACAATCACCGAGTTGCCCAGGTCGCGCAGGTGCTTCAAGGTGGCAATCAGGCGCTCGTTGTCGCGCTGGTGCAGCCCGATGGAGGGCTCGTCCAGGACGTACATGACGCCAGTCAGGCCGGAGCCGATCTGGCTCGCGAGGCGGATGCGCTGCGCTTCGCCGCCGGACAGGGTTTCGGCGGAGCGCTCCAGCGCCAGGTATTCGAGCCCCACGTTCACCAGGAATGCAAGGCGGCTGGAGAGCTCGCGCACGATGCGCTCGGCGATTTGCGCCTTGGCGCCCTGCAGCGCCAGCGCTTCAAAAAAGGCGAGCGTCTTGCGCAGCGGCCAGCGCGAAACCTCGTAGATCGTGTGCTCAGCCAGCTTCACGTGGCGGGCCTCGCGGCGCAGGCGCGTGCCGCCGCATTCCGGGCAGGGCTGAGCGTTGCGCAGCTTGGCGAGCTCCTCGCGCACCACCAGCGAGTCGGTTTCCCGGAAGCGCCGCTCGTGGTTGGGGATCACGCCCTCGAACGGGTGTTGCTTGACGCTGGTGCGTCCGCGCTCGCCGGGGTAATGGAAGGCGACGCGCTCCTTGCCCGAGCCGTGCAGGATGATGTCCTGCACCCGATCGTCGAGCATTTCCCAAGGCTGCTCCAGGTCGAAGCGGTAATGTTTCGCCAGCGACTGCAGCATCGAGAAGTAGAACTGGTTGCGCCGGTCCCAGCCGCGGATGGCTCCGCTCGCGAGCGACAGATTGGGATGCGCCACGATGCGCCTGGGGTCGAAGAACTCCACCTCGCCCAGGCCGTCGCAGCGCGGGCAGGCGCCCATCGGGTTATTGAACGAGAAAAGGCGCGGCTCGAGCTCGGGCAGCGCGTAGTCGCACAAGGGACACGAGAAGCGCGCCGAGAACAGGTGCTCCTTCTGCGAATCCAGCTCGAGCACCAGGGCGCGGCCGTCGGCGTGCCGCAGCGCGGTCTCGAACGACTCGGCCAGGCGCTGCTTCGTGTCGGCGCGCGCGCGCAGCCGGTCGATCACCACCTCGACCGTGTGCTTCACGCTTTTCGCCAGGCGCGGCGCCGCGTCCAGCTCGTGCACCTTGCCGTCGACGCGCACGCGCGTGAAGCCCTGCGCGCGCAGCTCCTCCAGGAGCTCCGCCTGCTCTCCCTTGCGGCCGCTGACGACCGGGGCAAGGATCATCAAGCGGCTGTCCTGCGGCAGCTGCAGCACGTGATCCACCATCTGCGCCACGGTCTGCGCCTGCAGCGCGACGCCGTGCTCCGGGCAGTAGGGCGTGCCCACGCGCGCGTAGAGCAGGCGCAGGTAGTCGTGGATTTCGGTCACCGTGCCGACCGTCGAGCGCGGATTGTGGCTCGCCGCCTTCTGCTCTATGGCGATCGACGGCGACAGCCCCTCGATGAGATCCACGTCGGGCTTTTCCATGAGCTGCAGGAACTGGCGTGCGTACGCGGAAAGCGATTCGACGTAGCGCCGCTGGCCTTCGGCGTACAGCGTGTCGAAGGCAAGCGAGCTCTTGCCCGAGCCGGAGAGTCCGGTGATCACCACCAGGCGGTTGCGCGGCAGCTCGACGCTCAGGTTCTTGAGATTGTGGGTGCGCGCTCCGCGGATGCGGATGCAGTCCATCGAGGTAAATCCAGGCGAAAGCAAACTTGCTACTATAGCGCGCTTCGCATCCGCGCCGATACGTTCCCCAAGCCATGAATCCTACCGAGCTGCGCGCCGGCATCAGCCTCGCCGGCGTTTTCGGACTGCGCATGCTCGGCCTGTTTCTGATCCTGCCGGTGTTCGCGGTGCACGCGCCGCGGCTGTCGGGCGGCGACAACCTGACGCTGGTGGGGGTCGCGCTCGGCGCCTACGGCCTCGCGCAGGCGCTGCTGCAGGTTCCGTTCGGCATGGCGTCCGACCGCTGGGGGCGCAAGCCGCTGATCTACCTGGGCCTGGCGATTTTTGCCGCCGGCAGCGTGCTCGCCGGCGTAGCAGACGACATCTGGACGGCGATTGCCGGGCGCACGCTGCAAGGGGCGGGCGCCGTGTCGTCGGTCGTCGTGGCGCTCGCGGCCGATCTCACGCGCGAGCAGCACCGCACCAAGATCATGGCGATGATCGGGGCGACCATCGGCTTTGCTTTCGCGCTGTCGCTGGTGGCGGCGCCGGCGCTGTACCAGTGGATCGGCATGTCGGGCCTTTTCTTCATGACCGGCGCGCTGTGCCTGGCCGCCATGGTCGTAGTGAAGGCGCTGGTTCCCGAGGGGCCGCCGCCGGTGCCGCGCCCGGCCGGCGCGACCGGACGCGCGGTGCTGCACCCGGAGCTGCTGCGGCTGAACCTGGGGATCTTCGTCCTGCACTTGGTGCAGATGGCGATGTTCGTCGTGGTGCCCACGCTGCTGGTGGACGCCGGGCTCGCCCTGTCCGCCCACTGGCAGCTTTACCTCCCGGTCGTGCTGGCGTCGTTTGCGGTCATGGTGCCGCCGATCCTTTATGCCGACCGGCGTAACCGCCCCAAGCCGGTCCTGCTGGCGGCGGTGGCCGTGCTCGCGGCGGTCGAGGTGCTGTTCGCGTTCAGCGAATCGCTGCTCGCCTACGCAGCGGCGCTGTGCGCATTCTTCGTGGCATTCAACGTGCTTGAGGCAATGCTGCCCTCGCTGGTCACCCGCATGGCACCCGGGCATGCGCGCGGCACGGCCATCGGCGTGTATAACACCACGCAGACCCTGGGACTTTTCTTTGGCGGCCTCGCCGGGGGCTGGGTGGCCCAGCACTACGGCGCCACGGCCGTTTTCGCAGGCTGCGCCGCGCTGGCCCTGCTCTGGCTGGCCGCGGCAAGCGCCATGCGCCCGCCGGGGGCGCCGGTCAACGGACTTTCGAGAGCAACGTTGTGAGTACCATTACGGGGGAGGTTTAGCTATGGCATCGGTTAACAAGGTCATCGTGGTGGGCAACCTCGGGCGCGACCCGGAAACGCGATACATGCCGGACGGTGCGGCGATTACCAACGTATCGATCGCCACGTCCTTTCAGTGGACCGACAAGGCGAGCGGCGAGAAGAAGGAAGAGACCGAGTGGCACCGCGTGGTGTTCCGCGGCAAGCTCGCCGAAGTGGCGGGCGAGTACCTGAAGAAGGGCTCGCAGGTGTACGTCGAAGGGCGCCTGCGCACCCGCAAGTGGCAGGACAAGGAGGGTCAGGACAAATACACCACCGAGATCATGGCCGACCGCATGCAGATGCTCGGTTCTCGCTCCGGCGCCGGCGAGCCGCGCTCGGAACCGCGCTCCGAGCCGCCTGCGGAATCCCGCGTCGCCGAGCCCAAGGCCGGCGCCAAGAAGCCGGCGGCCGGCAAGTTCGACGACATGGAAGACGATATTCCTTTCTGAAACAGCGATATAATCGCGTCCTATGCCGATCTACGAGTATCGCTGCGAAAGCTGCGGCCACCAGGAAGAGTTCCTGCAGAAGGTGAGCGAGCCGCCGCTCACGGAGTGTCCGGCTTGCCGCAAGCCGACGTTCAGCAAGCTGTTGAGCGCGGCCGGGTTCCAGCTCAAGGGCAGCGGCTGGTACGCCACCGACTTCAAGAGCAAGCCGAAGCCGGCGGACAAGAAAACCGAGACGAAGACCGATTCGAAAACCGAGTCGAAAACCGAATCGAAGACCGAGTCGAAGACCGAAACCAAACCCGATACCAAATCAGAAACGCCGGCTTGAGCCGGGGCCTCTGAGCACCGCGGCCCGGCACCAGCCGGGCCTTTTTATTTCATGAAGAAGTACCTGATCACCGGATTGCTCATCTGGATCCCGCTCGTCATCACGCTGTGGGTCCTGAAGGCGATTGTCGACCTGCTCGATCAGTCGCTGCTGCTGCTGCCGGCTTCGGTGCACACCGAGAACTGGCTCGGCGTGCACATCCCCGGCCTTGGCGCGATCCTCACCATCGTCATCGTGTTCGTCACCGGCGTCTTCGCCACGAATTTTTTCGGCGCCCAGCTGGTGGAGATCTGGCACGACATCCTGCACCGCATACCGGTGGTGAACTCGATCTACTCGAGCGTCAAGCAGATCTCGGATACGCTGTTTTCCTCCAGCGGCCAGGCCTTCCGCAAGGCCCTGCTGGTGCAGTGGCCCCGGGCGGGCATGTGGACCATCGCGTTCCTTACCGGCACGCCGGGCGGCGGCGTGGCGCGCTATCTTCCCGATGATTGCCTGTCGGTCTACGTGCCGACCACGCCCAACCCCACCGGCGGCTACTTCGTGATCGTGCAGCGCAAGGACGTGATCGAGCTCGACATGACCGTGGACCAGGCGCTCAAGTACATCATTTCCATGGGCGTGGTGCCGCCGCTGGAGCATAAATGAGGACTCACTATTGCGGTGAGCTGTCCGCAGCCCTGGTGGACCGCAGCGTCACCCTGTACGGCTGGGCGCATCGCCGGCGCGACCACGGCGGGGTCATTTTCATCGACCTGCGCGACCGCGAAGGGCTTGCGCAGGTGGTGTTCGACCCGGACCGCGCGCAGGCCTTCGCCGTCGCCGAGCGGGTGCGCGGCGAGTTCGTGCTGCGTATCTCCGGCAAGGTGCGCCGCCGCCCGCAGGGCACCGTGAACCCCGAGCTGCGCTCGGGCGAAGTGGAGGTGCTCGCGCACGACATCGAGATCCTCAATCCCTCGGCACCGCCGCCGTTCCAGCTCGACGACGACAACCTCAACGAGAACACGCGCCTCGCCTACCGCGTGCTCGACCTGCGCCGCGAGCCGATGCAGAAGAACCTGCGGCTGCGCTACCGGGTGGCGATGGCGGTACGCGGCTACCTGGACGCGCATGGCTTCATCGACATTGAGACGCCGATGCTTACGCGCTCCACGCCCGAGGGCGCGCGCGACTACCTCGTGCCCAGCCGGGTGCACCCGGGGCAGTTCTTCGCCCTGCCGCAGTCGCCGCAGCTTTTCAAGCAGCTTCTGATGGTTGCGGGCTACGACCGGTATTACCAGATCGTGAAGTGCTTTCGCGACGAGGACCTGCGCGCCGACCGGCAGCCGGAGTTCACGCAGATCGACGTCGAGACCTCGTTTCTCGACGAGCACGCGATCCAGGAGCTGATGGAGGGACTGGTACGCGAAGTGTTCGCCGGCGTGCTGGGCGAGGAGCTGCCGCGGCCGTTTCCGCGCCTCACCCACGCGGAGGCCATGGCGCGCTACGGCTCGGACAAGCCGGACCTGCGCATCGCGCTGGAGCTGACCGAGCTCACCGATCTCATGAAGTCGGTCGATTTCAAGGTGTTCCGCCAGGCCGCCGAGCTGCCCGGCGGACGGGTCGCCGCCCTGAAGGTCTCGGCCGAGATCACCCGCAAGGAGATCGACGACTACACCGCCTTTGTCGGCAACTACGGAGCCAAGGGACTCGCCTACATCAAGGTCAACCCGGACGGCCTGCAGTCGCCGATCGTCAAGTTTCTCTCCGCGCAGAACCAGCAGGAGATTCTTGCGAGGACGGGAGCCAGGCCCGGGGACTTCATCTTCTTCGGCGCGGATAAGGCCAAGGTAGTCAACGACGCACTCGGTGCGCTGCGCACCAAAATCGGCCGCGACAAGGGACTGGCGGAGAAGGGCTGGCGGCCGCTCTGGGTGGTGGATTTCCCGATGTTCGAATGGGACGACGAGGCAAAGCGCTGGGGCGCGATGCACCATCCCTTCACCTCGCCCAAGGACGGCCACGAGGACCTGCTCGCCGCGGATCCGGCGCGCGCGCTCTCCAAAGGCTACGACATGGTGCTCAACGGCTGGGAAATCGGCGGCGGCTCGGTGCGCATCCACCGCGCCGATGTGCAGGCCAAGGTGTTCAAGGCGCTGGGCATCGCCGACGAGGAGGCGCGCGCCAAGTTCGGCTTCCTGCTGGACAACCTGCAGTACGGCGCGCCGCCGCACGGCGGCATCGCCTTCGGCCTGGACCGGATGGTGGCCCTGATGGCGGGCGCCGAATCCATCCGCGACGTGATCGCTTTCCCGAAGACGCAGCGGGCCCAGGATCTGCTGGTGCAGGCGCCCAGCCCGGTTGACGAGAAGCAGCTGCGCGAGCTCGGCCTGCGCCTGCGGGAGGCGCCGAAGGCGTGATCCGGGCGTGATTCGCGCACTCGCCGTCCTCGCGTTCTGCGGCCTCGGGTTTGCGTGGGCCGGCGAGGTGGCGGTGGACGGCCTGCCGCCCGAGGCGCGCGCCACGCTGCAGCTCATCCAGGCCGGCGGCCCTTTTCCCTACCGGCAGGACGGCCGGGTATTCTCCAATCGCGAGCGGCTCCTGCCGCGGAAGGAGCGCGGCTATTACCGCGAGTACACGGTGCAAACGCCCGGGCGCCGCGATCGCGGCGCGCGCCGCATCGTCGCCGGAACCCAGGGCGAGTACTACTACACTGACGATCATTACCGCACGTTCCGAAGGATCCGCGAGTAGATGAGCAAGCTGCTGGAGCGACTCAGCGATCCCGCGCGCTCGGGGGTGTACCGCGTGACGCGCGCCGACGAAGTGCTAGACGCGCTGCGCGGCAGCCCGCTTGCGCTTGCACGCCTCGATCTGCGCCAGCCGGTGTTCGAGGCATTCTCGCAGGCCCTCGCCTTCCCGGACTGGTTCGGCCGCAACTGGGATGCCCTCGAGGACTGCCTCACCGACCTTTCGTGGCGTCCAGACCAAGGCCAGGTGCTGCTTATGGAGGGCGCACGCGACGGCGGCATGCTGGTCGAGGTCCTGGGCGCGGCGGCGCAGTTCTGGGCCGGGCAGGGCAGGTCCTTCTTCGCCGTGTTCCTCGATCCCGACAGGCGGCTCGACTTGCCCGATCTTTTCCGCGAGGCATGAAATACAAGCACCCGGTATCCGTGCTGGTTGTGGTCCACAGCCTGGACGGCGAGGTGCTGCTGCTGGAGCGCGCGCTGCGCCAGGGCTATTGGCAATCGGTGACCGGATCGCTCGACTGGCCCGAGGAGCCGCTCGCTGCCGCGGCGCAACGCGAAGTCCTCGAGGAGACCGGAATCGCGGCCGCCGCCGGACGGCTGCGCCGGTGGCCCGTGGCCAATACCTTCGAGATCTATGTCCAGTGGCGCCATCGCTTCGCCCCCGGCGTGACGCACAACACCGAGCACGTGTTCAGCCTGGCGCTGCCGCGGCGCATGCCGGTGCGCATGGCGCCGGCCGAGCACGTGGCCTTCGCATGGCTGCCGTGGCAGGAGGCGGCGCGCAAGTGCTTCAGCTGGTCCAACCGCGACGCGATCCGCATGTTGTGCGAATGAAACGGGCCGGGCCGCCATGAGCAAGCAGGCGTTGCGCGTCGTCACCCTGAACATCCACAAGGGGCTGTCGCACTTCAACCGACGCATGGTGATCCACGAGCTGCGCGACGGCCTGCGCGGGCTGGCGCCCGACCTCGTTTTCCTCCAGGAAGTGCAGGGGCTCAACCAGCGCTTCACTCTGCGCTACAGCACCTGCCCGGTGGAGCCGCAATACGAGTTCCTGGCGGGCGACCAGTGGCAGCACGTCTACGGCTGCAACGCGGTCTACGACCATGGCCATCACGGCAACGCCATCCTGTCGCGCTATCCGTTCGTCTCTTTCGAGAACCAGGACGTGTCCGACCACCGCTTCGAGCGGCGCGGGCTGCTGCACACGGTGGTGGCCGTGCCGGGCTGGCGGCGCAACCTGCATTGCGTCTGCGTGCACCTGTCGCTGCATGAGCGCGGCCGCAACCGCCAGCTGGAGGCGATCTCGGGCCGGCTGGAGGAGCTCGCCTCGCGCGACGTGCCGATCATCGTCGCCGGCGACTTCAACGACTGGCGCCACCGCGCCACGGCGATCCTCGAACGCCGGCTGGGCATGACCGAAGTATCCGTGGCGCACCTGGGCCGCGCGCAGCCCACCTATCCCAGCGTGCTGCCGCTGCTGCGCCTGGACCGCATTTATGTACGCGGCTTCAAGGTGGCTGCCTCCCGCGTGCATCGCGGCAAGCCCTGGTCCATGCTGTCGGATCACCTGGCGGTGAGCGCGGAAATCGAGCGCGAATGAAGCCGTTCAGGCGAGCAGGCGCAGCCGGCTCCGCTCGAGCACCGGGATGACCGGCAGGCTGTCGAAGCGGCAGGCGAACTCCACTTCGCGCGCCAGTCCCTTCGACACCATCATGCGGCCTACCCGGCAGTCGAGCAGCGCCTGCGGCACGCGCGCGGTGCGGTAGACCAGCAAAGCCGCCTTCGCCGCATCCGAGAAATCCGCCGCGCCGCCCAACAAGTCGGCGAAGCGCTCGATGAAATAGCCGGCGCCGTAGAAGTCC
>DATACE010000110.1:0-3791 GCA_036259215.1 Burkholderiales bacterium
GGCTTGAACCTCGCCGCGAGCGACGTCAATTACCTCGCGGACGCTTTCGTTGCTTTCTACGAAGGCAGCTCAAAAGAGCTCGATCTTTACTCCGCTCGCGCGCTGGCCCGCGTGTGGAAGGCCGAGCGCTTCTCCTGGTGGATGACCAAGCTGCTGCACAAGTTTCCGGAGGAGGGCGACTTCGGCCGGCGCATGCAGCTCGCCGAGCTCGACTACCTCGCCACCTCGCGCGCGGCGCAGACCGCGCTCGCCGAAAACTACGTCGGCCTGCCCCTCTGAAGGAGGGGCACCGGCCGGTGGGTGCGGTGCCGGTCCACCCAGTAGCCCCACGCCACGAGCAGCCAGATGGCCTGCGCCGACCATGCCACCGCCGTCTCGCTGGGCGGCGGCGGGCCGAACAGGCTGGCGAGGTACACCACCAGGAGGAACACGACCAGCCCCCAGAACCCCCAGCGCCCCATGCGATCCAGCGCGCGCGTGCCGATGACGTAGAACACCAGGCACACGGCGAAAAGCGCGCCTTCGAGCGCCAGCGTGCCGCCCATCGACTGCCACAGCCCCAGGCCGTAGCGCTCCTCGCCGCCGATGGTGAGCGGCAGGTCCGGCCGGTGCGTGATCCAGTCGAGCAGCCAGTGGCTCACTACCACCGCCATGATCACGATCGCCGCCATCGGCGTGCCGCGCTTCACCGCCACCCAGGTGACCGCCAGCGCCACGCCCCAGAACGCCATCGCCGTCAGGCTGTGCGACCAGGGGTAGTAGATGAAATCGAGCGGCGTCACGGCCGTGATGCCCGGGCGCACCTCGAAGCGCTCGATGCCCAGGAGCACCAGCGTCGGCCACACCAGGTCCGCAAGCTGCGCCGCCAGGAACAGCGTGCCCAGCGAAAGCTCCGGCGCCGCGCGCTTGGCGGCCAGGGCGACGGCGAAATGACCGATGAACATCGCCGCATTATGCCGCCATCATGGCCGGCGCCAGGTAGGCTAGATTGCAGCCATGGAACGCCTGGAGCGTTTTTACAAGATCGACCAGCTGCTGAACACGCAGAAGACGGTGCCTTTTTCGGTCCTCATGAAAGCGCTCGGCGTGTCGCGCGCGAGCGTCAAGCGCGACCTGGAGTACATGCGCGAGCGCTTCAACGCGCCGATCGAGTACGACCGCGAGGCGAACGGCTACCGCTTCGGCGCGCCGCGCGCCGGGCCGCGCTACGCGCTGCCGGGGCTGTGGTTCAGCGCGCAGGAGGCCTATGCGCTCCTGTCGATGCATACGCTGCTCGCCGAGCTGCAGCCGGGCCTGCTCGAGCCGCACGTCGGCCCCTTGCAGGAGCGCCTGCGCGCCATCCTGGGCGGCGAGCCGGCGTGGAAGGACATCGAGAAGCGCATCCGCGTGTTCCAGCCCGGCCGCCGGGTGTCGAACGAAGCGTTCTTCGGCGTGGTGGCCAGCGCGGTCCTGCGCCGCTCGCGCCTGTTCATCCGCCACTACAACCGCAAGGACGACCGCGAGACCGAGCGCGAGATCTCGCCGCAGCGCCTGGTGCACTACCGCGACAACTGGTACGTGGATGCCTACTGCCACCTGCGCGAGGACCTGCGCAGCTTCGCGCTCGACGCCCTGCGCGCCGCCGAGCTGCGCGAGGCGCGGGCGAAGGAAGTGCCGGCCGCCGAGCTCGACGCGCACCTGGGCGCGGGCTACGGCATCTTTGCCGGCAAGGACGTGCAGTGGGCGAAGCTGCGCTTCACGGCGGAGGCGGCGCGCTGGGTGGCGGCGCAGGAATGGCACCCGAAGCAGCGGGCGACGGCGGAGGCCGACGGGCACTATCTCCTGGAGCTCCCGTACGCGCACGAGCGCGAGCTCCTGATGGAGATCCTCAAGTTCGGCGCGGACGTCGAAGTCCTCGCGCCGGCGAGCCTTCGCAGCACGCTCGCGCAGGCGCTCGAGCGGGCCGCGAGCCGCTACCGATAAATGGGGACGTACCCCATTTCTTCACTCAGTGCCCGACGCAGGTCCTGGGCGGATACGCCGGCGGGCCTCACCCAGTCCCAGGCCTGGCACTCCTGGTCGAGGTTATGCGCCGGCGGCTCCGCCCAGTCCTGCTCGCTCCTGGCTGCAACGCCGATATCCATGCCGGAGGGGCACGCATAGCGCGTGCCGCCCCGGCTGGTTCTTCCGGACTATGCGACGGCGGGCACCGACTCTCCGACCGAGAGCAGCTCCACTTCGAACACCAGCGTGGCGTTCGGCGGGATCACGCCGCCCAGGCCTTTGTCGCCGTAGGCGAGCCAGGGCGGGATGGTGAGGCGGCGCTTGCCGCCGACCTTCATGCCGGGGATGCCCTGCTCCCAGCCGGCGATCATGTGCCCCTGGCCGAGCGGGAAGTCGAGCGGCTCGTCGCGCGAGCGGCTGGAGTCGAACTGCGTGCCGTCCTGCAGGCGGCCGACGTAGTGCACCACGAGCTCCTTGCCGGGCTCGGCGACCAGGCCTTTTCCGACAATCAGGTCTTCTTTAATCATCATCGGGCTCCTTTTCTGTGATCGTTGCGGCGCTCGTGCCGCGCGTTGCCCGGCTGGCGCCGGCGCGGCTCCAGGCCGGGAATTTCCATCAGGCTTACTCGGTTTCCGGTAAAGCGCTCGATCTGGCGCACGAGGTGCCGGTCGGCGTGGCCGAGGAACGTCACCGCGATGCCGGCGCGTCCCGCGCGGCCGGTGCGGCCGATGCGGTGCACGTAGTCTTCCGCCATGCGCGGCGCGTCGTAGTTCACCACCAGGTTGATGCCCGGGACGTCGATGCCGCGCGCGGCGACGTCGGTGGCCACCAGCACGCGCATGCGCCCGTCGCGCACCTGGTTCAGCGTGCGGGTGCGCTCGCTCTGGTGCATGTCGCCGTGCAGCGCGCCCGCGGTGAAGCCCTTGCCCTGCAGCGCGAGGGTGAGCTCGGCCGCGGTGCGCTTCATGGCGGTGAACACCAGCGCCTGCTCCACGTCGGTCTCGCGCAGCAGCGAGTCGAGCATGCGGTCCTTGTGCGCCTCGTCGTCGGCCATGAGGGCGTGCTGGGTGATGTCGAGCTTGGTTTCCTCGCGCCGGCCGATCTCCACGCGCTGCGCATTGCGCGTCACGCGCGCGGCGAGGCGCCCCACCACCCCGGCGAGCGTCGCCGAGAAAAGCAGCGTCTGGCGCGCCGCGGGGGCGCGCGCCACGATCGAGTCGATGTCTTCCTGGAAGCCCATGTCGAGCATGCGGTCGGCCTCGTCCAGCACCAGGAGCTCCACGCGCGCGAGGTCCATGCTGCCGCGGTCCATGTGGTCCTTCAGGCGCCCGGGCGTGGCGATGACGATGTCTACGGGTTTGCGCACCAGCGCGAGCTGCTTGCCGAACGGCACCCCGCCCACCAGGCAGGCGGTGAGCAGCTTCTGCCCGCTGCAGTAGCCGTGCGTCGCCTTCTGCACCTGCAGGGCGAGCTCGCGCGTGGGCGTGAGAACCAGCATGCGCGGGCCCTTGCCCGGCAGCGTGGAGGCCGTGCGCAGCCGCTGCAGCCCCGGCAGCACGAACGCCGCCGTCTTGCCGCTGCCGGTCTGCGACGACACCAGCAGGTCCCCGCCCGCGAGCGCCGCCGGGATGGCGGCCGTCTGCACGGGCGTGGCCTCGGCGTAGCCCAGGCGGGTGAGGTTTTCCAGCAGCGATGCGTCCAGGCCGAGCGTGGCGAAGCTCATGACGATTCCTTGGTTGGCGCCAACCGGATGCCGCGATGCCAGACCGAAAGAAACGTTTCCCGTGACTGCGGGAGAGCTCGGCGGA
>DATACE010000111.1:0-3840 GCA_036259215.1 Burkholderiales bacterium
CCGACCTTGTTCGTCTCGTCGAGATCCGAGGCGAGGATTTTCTGGTAGAAGCCGGGCGGGTAGCCCGGGGGCACCTCCCAGCCGGTGGACAGGTCGACTTTCACGAACTCCAGGTGCTGCTTGGGCTTCATAGGCTCCTCCATTCCTGGGTGCTGGCGAGCGCCTGGTGCACGACCAGGCCTACGTACGGCGGGAAGCTCGCCATGTCGGCGCGCGCCTGGGCGCGCTCGGGCGAAGCGAAGGCGGCGTGCATGGCCTGCGCCGAGTCGAACTCGAGCTGCGCCAACAGCAGCGCGCGGCCGCGGTTCACCGGCCAGGTGTCGCTCCATTCGACCGGCGTGTGCAGCACGATGCGGCGCAGCCCCGGCCAGCGCGCCAGGAGCTTCACGTGGTGCTCGCGGTAGTAGCGGATGAAGGCGTCCGGGTCGCCGGTGCTGATGTCGTAGCGGATGAAATAGGAAACACTCACGCCGGCTCGGCCTCGCGCCCGAGCGCTTCCAGCATGGCCACTGCGCGCTCGCCGCAGGCCACCAGGTCGCGCGCCAGCGCCCGGAGTTGCGCGAAACGCCTCGCGTCCAGGCACTCGAACAGCACGTCGTTGATCCGGCGCTGGTGCGGCGCCAGCTTTTCGACCAGCTCGAAGCCCTTCGAAGTCATGACGAGCAGCACCCGGCGGCCGTCGCTCGGGTCGGACGACTTCGCCAGGATGCCGCGCTCGGCCAGCTTGTTCGCCTCGATCGTGATGAAAGCGCCGGAGCGGTGCAACCGCGCCGCCACCTCCCCCACCGACAAGCCGTCGGCGCGGCTCACCAGCATGATGATCTCGTACTGCACGCCGGACACGCCGATGAGCGCGGCGAAGGCGTCGCGGCACGTGTCGAGGCGGTGGCCGTAGGCGATGAGATCGTGGATCAGCCTGCGGAACTCGCCGTCCGAGCCGGACGCGAGCAGCGCGGGACGCGAAACAGTGAGCGGAACCGGCTTTTTGCGCGCGCGGGCCATTGACCGAAGTCAATTTACGGCTCGACAATTAGCTTTGTCAATTAGCTTTCTTTGAGATGGACAGCGTTCTTGTCGCCGGCGCGGGCCCGGTGGGACTATGCGCGGCCAGCGTGCTCGCCGAGGCCGGCGTGCCGGTGACCGTGCTGGAGGCCGAGCCGCGCCTGCCCGAAAATTTGCGCGCCTCCACTTTCCAGCCGCCCACGCTCGACATGCTGGCGCGCTTCGGCGCAGCGCAGCGGCTGATCGACATGGGGCGCGTGGCGCCGCACGTGCAGTATCGCGACCGCAAGGGCTGGGTGGCCGAGTTCGATCTTGGACTGCTGGCGCGGGAGACGCAGCACCCGTTTCGCGTGCAGTGCGAGCAGTTCAAGCTGAACCAGGTGCTGGCCGAGCGCCTCGGCAGGATCGAGTTCTCCTCGGAAGTGACCGCGGTGGAGCAGGACGCGGGCGGCGTCACCGTCACGGTGAACGGCGAAAAGCGCATGCGCGCCGGCTGGCTGATCGGCGCCGACGGCGGCAAGAGCCGCGTGCGCGAGGCGCTCGGCATACCGCTGGAGGGCTTCACCTGGCCCGACCGCTTCCTGGTGGCGAGCACGCCGTTCGATTTTGCCGGCGCCCTGCCCGGGCTTTGCGACGTCAGCTACTTCGCCGATCCGCAGGAATGGTTTTTCCTGCTGCGCGTGCCCGGCGTATGGCGCGCCATGTTTCCGGTGCGCGGGGAGGAGAACGAGCAGGCGGTCCTGTCCGACGAGTCGATCCAGGCACGCCTGCAGCGGGTGCATCGCAAGGAGGGCTCCTACGAGATCCGCCATCGCACCCTTTACTCGGTGCACCAGCGCGTGGCGCGCGCTTACCGCATGGGACGCTGCTTCCTGGCGGGCGACGCCGCGCATCTCAACAACCCGCTGGGCGGCATGGGGATGAACGGCGGCATCCACGACGCCTTTAGCATTGCGCAGAAGCTCGTCGCGGTGATCCGGCAGGGCGCGCCGGAAAGCGTGCTGGAGGCCTACGAGCGGCAGCGCCGGGCGGTGGCGCTCGAGTACGTCAACAACATTACCATCGCCAACAAGCGCAACCTCGAAGCGCGCGACCCCGAGGAGCACCGGCGCTGGAAGGAAAACATGACGCGCGCGGCGGCCGATCCCGCCCTCGCGCGCGAATACCTGCTGAAAATTTCCATGATTGCCAGCCTGAGGAGATCCGAATGCGCCTAGTGCTGTTTCTCGTAGCGATGCTCGCCTGCCCTGCGATGGCGTGGAGCCAGGCATTTCCGCAACGCCAGATCTCCATCGTGGTGCCGTATCCGCCGGGAAGCAGCTCGGACCTCATTCCCCGCGCCATGGCGCCGCACCTGTCGCAGTCGATGGGCGTGCCGGTCATCGTCGAGAATCGCCCGGGCGCCGGCGGTAACGTCGGCGCCGCGCTGGTCGCCAAAGGGGACGCGAGCGGGCACACCGTGCTGATGGCGCCCTCGGCGATCCTCGCCACCAACCAGTGGCTCTACAAGCAGCTGGGCTACGACCCGCGGAAGGACTTCACGCCGGTGACCAATGCCGCCACCACGCCCAACATGTGGGTAGCCCATCCCGATGCGCCGGTGAAAACCATTGCCGACGTGGTGGCCTTGGCCCGCTCCAGGCCGGGCAGCCTCGCTTTCGCCTCGGGCGGCAACGGCACCACGAGCCACCTGTGCGGAGAGCTGCTCAAGACCACGGCGAAGGTCGACATGCTGCATGTGCCCTACAAGGGACCGGCGCCGGCGCTGCAGGACGTGCTCGCCGGACGCGTGGCGCTCATGTGCGACAACTTCTCGAACGTCATCCCGCACGTGCGCTCGGGCCGCCTGAAGGCCATCGCGCTCACCGCGCTCGAGCGCCACGCCCAGGCGCCCGACGTGCCGACCGCGCACGAAAGCGGGCTGCCCGGCTTCGAGGTGGGCGTGTGGTACGGGTTCGCGGTGCCGTCGGCGACGCCGAAGGCGGCCGTAGCGACGCTCAACGCCGAGATGGCGAAGGCGCTGCGCACGCCGCAGGTCAAGGAGCGCCTGGAGCAGCTCGGCCTGACCATCGTGGCCGACTCGCCGGAGGCGTTCGCGCGCTTCGTCGGAGAGGAATCGGAGAAAATGCGCCGGCTGGTGGAAGCCTCCGGTGCGCGGGTCGACTGATTCCCAAGGAGAAAGCATGCTGAAGCTCTACGGCCAGTACCGCTCGCGCGCGTTCCGCGTGGCATGGATGCTGAAGGAATCCGGCATTCCCTACGAGCATGTCAACGTGACGATCAACGTGGAAGGCGCCACGTGCAAGGACCCCTCCTACGTCGCGCTGAACCCCAACGCGCGCGTGCCCACCATCGACGACGACGGCTTCGTGCTGTGGGAGTCGGCCGCGATCAACTTCTACCTCGCCGAGAAGTACCGCAGCCCGCTATGGCCGGCCGACGTGCAAGGCAGGGGCCGCGCCTACCAGTGGGCATTCTTCATCGCGAACGACGTCGAGCCGCACATGATCGCGGTGATGCAGCACCGCGTCATGTTCCCGCCCGAGAAGCGCGACCCGGCCGTGGCGCAGGCCGCCGACGAGAAGCTGCAGCCGCGCCTCAAGGTACTCGACGAATCTCTCAACAGCCATCGATTTTTCGGCATCGATCGATGGGACCTGTCCGACTTCATGGTGGCAAGCGTGTGCTTCTCGTTCACCGTCATGAAGTACGACCTGTCGAAGTACCCGCACTTCCAGAAATGGCTCTTGGCGAGCCTCGAGCGCCCCAAGGCAAAGGAAGCCATCGCCCTGCGGCAATGAACCGAAATCGGGGTCAGAGCCCGAATGGGTATCCGGG
>DATACE010000112.1:0-5796 GCA_036259215.1 Burkholderiales bacterium
CCGCGAAGGCGGGAACCCAAGTTATTAGTAATAAAAATAAACGGGGCCCCCGCCTTCGCGGGGGCGACTTTCAGATGTCGCGGGGGCGACTTTCAGATGTTCTGTCCCCGTTGTGCGTTGTCGAAAACCAGCTTGGCGGCGACGGCGTCGCAGACCGCCTGTCCCAGCGCCTTGAAGATCACCGTCGTCCCGCGCGCCGGCGGGGGCCGGGTGCCGGCGAGGATCTCGCCGATCTCGGCGTACACCGGCGCCCCCGACAGGATCACGTCGCCCGATTCCTTTTGCGCCGCTTCCCGGCTGTCGGCGACGATCACGTTTCGCATGGCCGCGTCGTCGAGCTCGCGCCAGGTCGGGCGCACCGCGCCCACCGCGGCGACCAAGGCGCCGGGCTTCAGCCACGCGCCCTTGAGCACCGGCTCGGCGGCATTGGTGACGGTGCACACGATGTCGGCGCCGGATACGGCTTTCTCGGGAGAAGAAACGGCGACGCCCTGGATTTCGTCCACGCAGCGCCTCACGTTCTCCTCATTTCGGCTCCACACGCGGATCTCGGACACCGGGCGCACGGCGCGCAGGGCCAGCGCGTGGGTGCGGGCGAGCGCGCCGCTGCCCAGCATCGCGACGACCTTGGGCCCGGGCGCAGCCAGCGCATCGACGCCCACCGCCGAGACGGCGGCGGTGCGCAGGGCCGTCAGCCAGGTCGCATCCATCCAGGCGAGCACGCGTCCGCTGGACGCGTCCATGAGCACGAGCGTGGCGAGCATGGTCGGCAGGCCGCGCGCCGCGTTCGCCGGGACCTGGGTGATGAGCTTCACCGCGAGCGCTTCGGCCGTAAGCGCGGGCTTGAGGAAAAGCAGGCTGTGCTCGGAGGGAAGCTCCATCACCAGGCGCAGCGGCTGGACCACGCGGCCGGCGGAAAGCTCGATGAACGCCTGGCGCAGCGCCGGGATCAGCGCTTCCAGGCGCAGCAGACGACGCACCTCCGCGTCGTCGAACTGCCGCATTACGAGCTGCAGGAGAGCGCCGAGGCGCCGGCCCGCTCACGGGCCCATTCCGGCCGCCGCTGCGCGAGCTCGTCGTGCTCCGGCTGCTCGTCGAAGGGCCGCTGCAGCACGTGCATCAGCCGCTCGAGCAGCGAAGCGTCGCCTTGCGCCAGCGCGTCGATGGCCTGCACCGCAAGGTAGTTCCTGAACACGTACTTCGGATTGGCGCGCTTCATTCGCGCCGCGCGGTCCGGCTCGCGCCGCGCGCGCTCGGCATAGCGCTCGAGCCAGGCCGGCAGGCCGGCGGGCGGCTCGCCGTAGAAGGCGCTTTGCAGCGCATCGAGCGTCGGCGGGGTGGCGGCGAGAAGCCGGAAAAAAAGCGTGAAATCGGTTTCGCTTTGCGCCAGCACCTCGAACAGCTCGCGGCTGAGCGCATCGTCGCCCGGCTGGTCCAGCGCGGCGAAGCCCAGCTTGTGCGCCAGCGCGCGCGGCCAGGCCTGGTTGAACGTATCGGCGTACAGCGTAAGCCCCTTTTCCAGCGCTTCCTTGTCGACGAGCGGCAGCAGCGCTTCGGCAAGCCGCGCGAGGTTCCATTGCGCGATGTGGGGCTGGTTGCCGTAGGTATAGCGGCGGCTGTGGGCGTCGGTGGTGTTCGGCGTCCACATCGGGTCGTAGCCTTCCAGCCAGCCGTACGGCCCGTAGTCGATGGTGAGGCCTAGGATGGACATGTTGTCGGTGTTCATCACGCCGTGCACGAAGCCCAGCCGCATCCAGTCGACCATGAGCAGCGCCGTGCGCCGGCAGATCTCCTGATACCAGCTCGCATAGCCGTGACCCGGAAAGTGCTGGCGGATTACGTAATCGGCCAGAGTTCGGAGCAGGTCCTGCTCATCACGCTCATTGAGTATTTCGAAATTCCCAAAGCGCACGAAAGAAGGCGCCACCCGGCACACGATGGCGCCCGGCTCCGGTGCCGGATGGCCGTCGTAGAACATGTCGCGGATCACCGCTTCGCCCGTGCCCACGAGGCTGAGCGCGCGCGTGGTGGGCACGCCGAGGAAGTGCATCGCCTCGCTGCACGCGAACTCGCGCAGCGAGGAGCGCAGCACGGCGCGGCCGTCGGCGGTGCGCGAGTAGGGCGTGCGTCCCGCGCCCTTGAGCTGCAGCTCCTGGCGCGTGCCATCGGCCGCGATCACTTCGCCCAGCGTGATGGCGCGCCCGTCGCCCAGCTGCCCGGCCCACTGGCCGAACTGGTGCCCGCCGTAGCGCGCGGCGTACGGCTTCATGCCCTCGAGGATGCGGTTGCCCGCCAGCACGCGCGCATCGAAGGCGTCTCTTGAGATTCCGAGAAAATCGGCGAGCGGCTGCGACCAGGCGAGCAGCTGCGGCGCGCGCACCGGGGTGGGCTGCACGCGCGTATAGCAGGCGTTCGCGACCTGGCGCGGTACGTTGGTGGGGACGGGGTCGGCGGGCAGCTCGTCGACGAAGGTGCTTTCGAAGCGCACCCTGGCGATTATCGCAAGTCCCGTGCCGCCGGCCGCGAGCGGGTTATCCGTAAAGGCGCGATGGATTGTCGACAAGGATCGCCTGCCGCTGCGCCGGGTCGGGCGTCCAGTCGAGGAACACCGCGAGCAGGCGCGCGGCATCGGGCACCGGGCCTTCGGGCCGCGGATGCGGCCAGTCGGTGCCCCAGACGAGGTTCGACGCATTGGCCGCGAGCAGCGCATCGTGGAACGGCCGCGCCTGCTCATAGTCCGGCGGCGTGGCGCCCAGCCGGTAGGTGCCCGAGAGCTTCGCCCACAGGCGTCCTTCGCTTACGCCGCGAAGCAACGCCTGGAATCCCGGATGGCCGACGCCGTGGCGGTGCTCCATGCGCCCCATATGGTCCACCACCACCGGCACCGGCACGCGCGAGAGGGCGGGCAGGAGATCGGGCAGATCGCGCGTATCGATCCAAAGCTGCAGGTGCCAGCCCAGCTCGGCCATCGCCGGCAGCAGCGGCTCGAGCTCCTGGAGCCGCACGCCGTTCTGGTAGTACGGCTTGCCGTCGCGGCGGAACTCGTTGGCGCGCAGCCCGCGCACGCCGAGCGCGTGCCACGCGCGCAGGATTTCAGGGTTCAGCTCTGCGCCGCCGACCGCCACGCCGCGCAGCCGCCGCGGCGCGCGCTGCAGCGCATCGAGCATGGCGCGGTTGTCGCGCCCATAGGCACTGGGCTGCACCAGCACGCCGTGCGCCAGTCCCAGCCGATCGAGCAGCGCGAGATACGTTTCGAGCGGGGCGTCCTCGGGCGTGTAGCTGCGCGGCTCGGCGTACGCAAAGCGCGCCGCCGGCCCGAACACGTGGCAATGGCAATCCCAGGCGCCGGGCGGCGGCGCCGCGCCGCTCATCCCTTCTTCAGCCCGGCGAGCCGCACCGCCTCGCGCGAGCGCTCATACTCCTCGCGCAGGAACTCGCCGAAGCCGCGCGCCGTCATGAGCTCGGGGGCGGCCGGCTCGATGCCCAGCTCGCCCATGCGCGCGAGCGTCTTCGGAGACTTCATCGCCGCGGCGAGCGCCGACTCCAGGCGCTTCAGCACGTCGGCGGGGGTCCCGGCGGGGGCGAGGATGCCGATGTAGCTCGCGGCGGTGAAGCCGGGCACGCTCTCCGCGATGGTCGGCACGTCGGAGGCCTGCGCGACGCGCTTGGCCGAAGCGATGCCGACGAAGCGCGCCTTGCCGCTGCGATGGTGCGGCAGCGCGCTCGAGAACTCGGTCATTGCCGCCTGGATGGTGCCGGCGATGAGGTCCGGCAGCAGCGCACCGCCGCTCTTGTAGGGCACGTGCAGCAGCTGGGCGCCGGTCTGCGCGTTGAAGCGCTCGAGCGTAAGGTGCGTCGCGCTGCCCACGCCGGAGGTGCCTACGCCGACCTGCTGCTTTTTGGACAGCGCGATCAGCTCCTGCAGGGTGCTCGCCGGCAGCGCGGCGTTCACGATGAGCGAATGGGGCGCGAGGCTGGTGAGCCCGACCGGGGTGAAGTCCTTGAGCGGGTCGTAGCTCAGCTTCTCGTGGATCAACGGGTTCACGGTGAGCGGGCCGTTGGAGCCGCTGAGCAGCGTGTAGCCGTCGGGCGCGGCGCGCGCCACTTCCCCGGCGCCGACGCCGCCGCCGGCGCCGCCGCGGTTTTCCACCACCATCGGCTGGCCGAGCGTCTGCGACATGCCCTCGGCCACCAGGCGGCCGACGATGTCGGCGTTGCCGCCGGGCGCGAACGGCACGATCAGGCGCACGGCGCGCTCGGGATATGCCGCCAGGGCGGCGCGCGGCAGGATGCCCAGCGCGGCAAGCGAACCAGCGACCTTCAGCACACTACGTCGGGATATCGTCATGAATCCTCCTCGGACTATTTGATATGATGAATTTTCCTTTGGCAATATGAAGATCGCGCGCGTCGCGTTTATCGGCTTCGGCGAGGCCGGGCAGACCATCAGCCGCGGCCTGCTCGCGGCGAAGGCGGCGACCGTGCGGGCGTACGACATCCTTCCCGCGGCCCTCGAGCGCGCTCGGGCCCTGGGCGTGGAGGTGGCGCAAAGCCATGCCGAGGCGGTGCGCGAAGCCGACATCGTGTTCTGCGCGGTGACCGCCAGCTCCAGCCTGCAGGCCGCCGAGTCGTGCCTGCCGGCGCTGCGCGAGGGGCAGCTGTTTCTCGACATCAACTCGGTATCGCCGCAGCGCAAGATCGAGACCGCCGCGCGCATCGCGCCCACCGGCGCGCTTTACGTCGACGTGGCGGTGATGGCGCCGGTGGCGCCTTACCTGCACCAGGTGCCCTGTCTCATCGGCGGGCCCGGCGCCGCGGCCCTGCTGCCGCGCGCCCAGGCCATGGGCATGAAGATGGACCTGGTGTCGCCCGAGGTGGGCCAGGCCTCGGCGATCAAGATGTTCCGCTCCATCATGATCAAGGGCCTCGAGGCGCTGGTGCTCGAGTCGATGCTGGCGGCGAGCGAATACCGGGTCGAGGAGCGCGTGCTCGCGTCGCTGAAGGAGACCTTCCCGACGCTCGACTGGGAAAAGCTCTCGGGCTACATGCTCGAGCGCGTGGTGAGCCACGGCAAGCGCCGCGCCGCCGAAATGCGCGAGGTCGCCGCGACGCTGCAGGGCATCGGCATCGAGCCGCTCATGGCCTCGGCCACCGCCGCGCGCCAGCAATGGATTGCCGATCTGGACGTGAAGCGCGAGCTCGGCGAGCGCAAGACCGAGAGCCGCGCCGAGCTGGTCCAGGCCATCCGCAAGTCGCTCGCCGGCAGGAGACCCGCGTGAACCAGCCCAGAGAAAAAGCCCTGCAGCTGAAAAGAAAGGGCGGCGAGCTGATCGCCGAGTTCCTGGTGCAGGAGGACATCCCCTTCGTCTTCGGCATCTGCGGCCACGGCAACGTCGGCCTGCTCGACCCGCTCTACCAGGTGCGCGACAAGGTGCGGCTCATCTCGCCGCGCCACGAGCAGACCGCGGCCCACATGGCCGACGGCTATTTCCGCGTCAGGCACAAGCCGGTGGCGACGCTCACCTCCACCGGCCCGGGCTCGGCAAACCTCATCATGGCGCTGGCGGTGGCGCAGACCGATTCGTCGGCGCTGCTCGCCATTACCGCGAACGTGCCGACCTCGCAATTCAATCGCGGGCCGTTCCAGGAGCTGAACCGCCACAACCAGGCCGATTTCCCCAACGTCATCCGCCCGGTGGTGAAGCGCAGCTTCCAGCCTTCGCGCGTCGACATGCTGCCGCTCGCGCTGCGCCAGGCCCTCACCACGGCGACCAGCGGGCGCCCGGGGCCGGTGAA
>DATACE010000113.1:0-2507 GCA_036259215.1 Burkholderiales bacterium
GCCATGGCGACCGACAGGCCGATGAGGCCGAGGTTGAGGCTGCGGTGGGTGACCAGCAGGTCGTGCGCCCGGCCTTCGTGCCTGACGGACTCCTGCGCCACCAGGCCGGCCGCGCCGGTGACGACGGCGCTGCCTGCCGCAAGCGGCATGAGCGCCGCGCCGGTTTTCATCAAGCCACGGCTGCCGGTCAGGCGGCCGAAAAGATCGGCAAGCACCGACGCCGGAAAAAGCGCGAGCGGATAGTGGACCAGGGAAGGATGAATTTCGTGCAGGCGCAGCGCCATGGGTCACCTCGAGGTTGGGGGCGGGAGAATCCGAGCAGCAAACATGCCGGCGCGGACTCAACCGCGCGCGGTTTCAACGGTGCATGATCCATAACGTCGGGCGGTTCGTCGTGCCGGCGGCCGGCGGGCGCGGCGCTTGCAAGCGGCAAGGGATGCTTCTGGCCGTTCTCGCCTTCGCTCTCCTGCCCGATTTTCCGTTCGTCAATTGATCGCCCGGCAGAAGCGCACTTCCAAAACCATCCGGGGCTTCGCCGCCACGCGCGGGACCCGCGACGTTGTCAAGCAGGCGGAGTCCGATGTGCGCCATGGCCTTAAGGACACCGACCGTCGCGGCGCGCCCGCCCGCCCTGCCAGAAAGAAAACCGGCGCGCGATAAAAGCCAGCCGTGAAGTTCACCGATCGTGCGGCAGCCGGGCGCGCGCTTGCCGGCCGCCTGCAGCATTACGCCGGCCGCGATAACACCCTGGTGCTCGCCCTGCCGCCCGGCGGCGTGCCGGTCGCCGTGGAGGTTGCCCGGAACCTGGAAGCGCCGCTCGACGTGCTGCTCGCGCGCAAGCTGCCCGCCGAGCTCGGCGTTCCACCGGGCGCCGTGACGCAGCGCATCGTCATCCTCGTGGACGACGGCCTCGCGAGCGGCGCCACCATGCGCGCCGCCGCCGCGGCGGTGCGCCGCCTTCAGGCAAGGCGCATCGTGATCGCGCTGCCGGTCGCCGCCGCCGGCACCTGCGCGGCGTTGCGCGGGGAAGTGGACGAGCTGCTGTGCCTGCGCGACCTGGCGCAGGGGCGCAGCGTGGAAGACGGGTACGAGGATTTTTCGCTGCCAAGCGACGAGCAGCTGTGCCGCCTGCTGCGGAATGGGACTTGCTCTCGTGCTCCCCATGAACCTTCTTGAACGCGCGCTGGTTTCCGGCAGCATCGCCGCCGCGGCCGTCAGCCTCGTGGTGGCGGTGGCGGGTCGCCGCAGCACCGGCTCATCGGCCGCGCCGCTGAATGCGACCAGCCATTTCCTTTGGGGCGAGCGTGCCGCCCGCGAGGACGGGGTGTCGCTCAAGTACACGGCAACCGGCTTCGCGGCGAACTTCGGCGCGTCGGTCTTCTGGGCGGTTTTCTACGAAGCGCTTCCCCGGCGCATGCCGCCGCTGGCGCGCGGGGCCGCGGTGTCCGCGCTAGCGTATGTGACCGACTACCACGTGGTGCCCAAGCGCCTGACGCCGGGCTTCGAGCTGCGGCTGCCCGCGGGCGCGCTTGCCGCGGCATACGCGGCCCTGGCGCTCGGCCTGGCGGCACGCGACCTGCTTGCCGGGAACCATCGCCGTCAGATCGACGCCGACTTGCCGACCACCTGAACGCTGCTCGCCTGCGGGCCGTCGTCGCCCTCGGCAGCGCTGAAGCGCACCTCCGTGCCGACCGTGAGCCGTTCGAAGTCGCCGTGCAGCACGCTATTGCGGTGGAAATACACCTGGCGATTGTCGCTCGCCGTGCGGATGAAGCCGTAGCCTTCGTCGAACAGCTTCTCGACCAGCCCGTGCGGCTGGCCATCGTGGGTCTTCTCCTCGCCGCGGCGCAGCGCCGCGGTTTTCTTCAGCTGCCGCTCGATGGCGCCGAAAGCGAGGTTGATCAGGGCAGGCAACTGCGTGTGCATGTCGCGGATTTCCTTCTGCTTCTTCACCGCGAGATCGTGCTGCGGCGGGATGCGTACCTCGACCATCACGCTGTAGCGGTTGCCCTTGTGGTGCTTGCTGTCCTCCTGGGTGAGCGTGACGTGGCAGCGGGTGATGCCCTCGGCGAAGCGCTCGAGCTTGCGCAGCCGCTCGATGATGTAGTTCTCGACCCATTGCGAGCGGTCGACGTCGTGGAAGATGATCTCGGGAGCGATGCTTGGCATAGCCGTTCGAAAAGCGCGCGCGCCGCGAGTTCCCGGGCACGCCGCTTGCCGCCCCTTACTCGTCCAGCACGATCTCCATCAGGCGCAACAGGATCGCCATGTCGGGTTGGACCTGCTGCGGCGGCCATTGGGTGAGTCGCGCGGCCGGCACGCCCAAGCGGCGTGCGAGCGGCTCGATGCCCCCGACGCGCGCCGCGGCGCGCGCAAGCGCCCTTTCGTAGATACTCCTTGCGTCCATCGTGGCTACGATGCTCCGGCCGCCGGGCGCCAGCGCCAAGAGCGGACCGTGCAATTGCCTGCGCATCGGACAAACTTTGACGGCTACTTGCCGCGCTTTG
>DATACE010000114.1:0-2373 GCA_036259215.1 Burkholderiales bacterium
TTTCCGCTCATCATGCTGCTGCAGATGACCTCGGCCGGGGCGATGGGCGGCGGTGTGTCGTCGGCGATCGCCCGCGCGCTCGGCTCGGGCGACGTCCAGGCGGCCCGCCGGCTGGTGGTGCATGCGCTGGTCATCGCGGCCGCCATGGCCGCGGCCTTCACGCTCCTGGTGCTGGGTTTTCAGGAGTCCCTGTACTCGCTGCTGGGCGGCCGAGGCGACGCGCTGCAGAACGCCCTGCGCTACAGCAGCGTGGTGTTCGCCGGCGCGATTACTGTCTGGATCGCCAATACGCTGTCGAGCATCCTGCGCGGCACCGGCAACATGGGAGTGCCCGCGGCCGCGCTGATCGGCGCGGCGCTGCTGCACTTGCCGCTGTCCGCGGTGCTGACGGCGCGCATCGGCATTGCCGGCGCCGGCATCGCCTATGTGACCGCGTTCGGCGTGGCGGCCCTCGCCATGGCGTGCGTGGTGTTCCGCCGCGCCAGCGCGCTGCGCCCGCATGCCGCCGACCTGCGCCTGGACCCGCGCCTGTTCGGCGAGATCCTGCGCGTGGGCGGGCTGTCGGCGCTGTCGGCGTTCCAGACCGTGCTCACCGCGGTGATCCTGACCGGCTTCGTCGGCCGCCACGGCGCCGCGGCGCTCGCGGGCTACGGCGTCGGGCTGCGCCTGGAGCTGCTGCAGATCCCGCTGGTGTTCGCCGTGGGCCAGGCGCTGGTGGTGCTGGTGGGCACCCACGTGGGCGCCGGCGACGCGGCGCGGGCCAAGCGCATCGCCTGGACCGGCGCGGCCTTTGCCGCCGCCATCTGCCTCGCCATCGGCGTCACCGCGGCGCTCGCGCCGCTGGCGTGGATGGGTCTATTCAGCGACGACGCGGCGGTGCTCGCAAGCGGCTCGCTCTACCTGCGCAGCGTGGCGCCGTTCTACCCGCTGCTCGCCGCCGGCATCGCGCTCTATTTCGCTTCGCAGGGCGCCGGGCGCGTGCTCTGGCCGGTGCTCGCCGGCACCGTGCGCCTTGCCCTGGTGGTCGCGGGCGGCCTGCTCGCCGCCTCGCTGGGCGCCATCTTCGCCGTCATCGCGGGGGCGATGGCGGCCTTCGGCCTGCTCACCATGTGGTTCGTGGCGCGCGCAGACTGGCGCTAGAGAAATGCGACCAGCGCGTCGAGCGTCGCGTCGGGGGCTTCTGCCATCAGCGAGTGGCCGGAGAGCTCCACGTATTTCGTGGTCGAGTCCTGCAGCTTCTCCTGCAAGGGCTGCGCGCGGCGCGGCGGCGTCATGACGTCGCGCTTGCCCAGGATGAGCAGCACCGGGCACTTCACGCGCTCGAAATCCGAGGCGTAGTCGTGGCAGGCCTTGAGGTCGTTGTAGAGCACGCCGTGGGCGAGGCGGCGCAGGCGCGCCAGCATGTCGCCGTACATCCACATGCCGGGGTTCGGGTTGGCCGAGAGCGGCGCCTGCGGCGCGTGGCCCCAGATGGTTTCCATGTCGTAGGCGCTGACGTCGTTGCGGCGCGCCGCCTCCAGGAAGGCTTCGCTCACCTTCATCGGGTAGGCGATGCCGATGAGCGCGATGCGCTCGATGCGCTCGGGCCGGCGATTGGCGCATTCCAGCGCCACCAGGGCGCCCATGGAATGCCCGACGATCTTGAATGTTCCTTCGGGGACGGCTTTCAGCACCCAATCGGCCATCGCGCCGATGGTGGGCAGCGGCGGGCCTTCGGAGCGCCCGTGTCCCGGCAGGTCGAGCGCCAGCACGTTGTGCCCGTGGTAGCCGAAGTAGCGGCTCTGCAGGCCGAAGGTGGAGTGGTCCAGCCCGGCGCCGTGCACGAAGACGACGGTCGGCTTCTTCGGATCGGGCGCGTGCGCGGCGGTGTACGCAAAGGCCGCCTTGCGATCGACGGAGAAATTCAAGGGCGCGCGGCCGCCTTCAAGGCGCGGTCGAGGTCCTGGATGAGGTCCTCGCTGTCCTCCAGCCCGATCGACAGGCGCACGGTGCCGGCGGTGATGCCGGACTTGGCGAGGTCGGCGTCGCTCATGCGGTAGTGCGTGGTGGTCGCCGGGTGGATGACCAGCGATTTCGCGTCGCCCACGTTGGCGAGGTGCGAGAACACCCGCAGCGACTCGATGAACCGGCGGCCGGCGGCGCGGCCGCCCTTCAGCTCGAACGGGAACACCGCGCCGCAGCCGCGCGGCAGCAGCTTCTGCGCGAGCGCGTAGTCGGGATGATCCGGCAGCTCCGGATAGATGACTTTCTGCACCGAAGGATGCGTCGATAGGAACTGCACCACCTTCCGCGTGTTCTCCACGTGGCGCGGCATGCGCAAGTGCAGCGTCTCGACCCCCTGCATGGCGCCGATGACGGCGTTCCATATCCTGC
>DATACE010000115.1:0-3507 GCA_036259215.1 Burkholderiales bacterium
CTGCCGGCCATGTCACGGCTTACGCCGGAGCAGTACGCGAAGCTGCCCCTGGTCCCGCCTCCGGCGCTCAGCGAATCCCGCGAAGGTCAAGCGAGCGCCGCGCGCGGCGAGCGGGCCATCAACCAATACGCCTGCGTCACCTGCCACGAGATCCCCGGCATCGTCGGCGCCAACGCGCCGGTCGGCCCGCCGCTCGCCGGCATTGCCTCGCGCGTCATGCTGGGCGGCGTGCTGCCCAACTCGCCCGATAACATGGTGCGCTGGCTGCGCGAGCCACAGAAGATTGCGCCGGGCACGGCGATGCCGGACCTCGGCGTCACCGAGCAGGATGCGCGCGATATCGCGGCCTACCTGGCCACGCTCAGGTAAATCAGGGTGTGCCGAGCAGGTTTTCCAGGACGACCGGATCGAGCGGCTTCACCAGCAGGTCCTCGCAGCCCGAGGCGATGGCGCGCTGGCGCACCTCCTCCTCCGCGCGGCCGCTGATCGCAATCATGCGCGTTTTCTCCAGCCCGGGCTCCCACTTGAGCTGGCGCGCGATGTCGTGGCCTTTCAGGTCGGGCAGGCCGATGTCGAGCAGGATGACCTCCGGGCGGAATTCCCGCGCGAGCTCGAGCGCCGCAAAGCCGTTGATGGCGAAGCGCACTTCGTGGCCCATGGTCTTGATGAGCATGGCCATGGCATGCACCGAGTCCAGGTTGTCCTCCACCACCAGGACGCGACGCTTGGGTGCAGCTCCGGGTCTCAGGCTGACGACCCGGCGTTCTTGATATGTCATTGCACGCAATGATAGCGTGGAACGCCCGCGCCCCCGAGCGCACTCTGTAGTGCCATTCCTTTGAATACTGTCGCCAATCCACTACAGAGGTCCAGCCCTTGCTGAGGTAACAACATGAGCCTCGCGCGCTGTCTCGCCGTGGTCATCGGGCTTCTTGCCGGCGCGCCCGCCGCCTGGTGCCAAGGACTGCAGATGCGGGCGAGCGAGATCCTGGGTCGCGAAGTCACCACGGCCAGCGGCGAGCGGCTGCAGATCCGCGACCTGGTCATCAACCCGGCCACCGGCAAGGTGGAATATTTCGCGCTCGGCCGGGCCGGTGGAGCGCCCGGCGAGGCGCTGCAGCTGCACCCGGTGGAGGCCTTGCGCTCGGTCGCCGGCAGCGGGCTGGTGATGTCGCCGGCCGATCAAAGCAGCTCCAGCGGCGCCAGCGCCCGCACCATGGCGCCGCGCCGCTAACGGGGCTTTTTCGCCTTCTTCGGCGGCCGCTTGGGGCCGGGTTCCTTTACCGGCGCGCGCTTCTTGGCTTTCGCTTTCATGGGCTCTTTCGGGCGGTCAGGGTGTTTAGGATATCCATCGGCACGGGAAAAACGACGGTCGTGGTGCGCTCGTTGGAAATCTGCGTGAGCGTCTGCAGGTAGCGCAGCTGCATCGCTTCGGAGCGCTGCGCCAGCATCTGGGCCGCCTGCAGCAGCTTCTCCGAGGCCTGCAGCTCGCCTTCAGCATGGATCACCTTGGCGCGGCGCTCGCGCTCGGCCTCGGCCTGGCGCGCGATGGCGCGCACCATGTTCTCGTTCAGGTCGACGTGCTTGATCTCGACGTTGGACACCTTGATGCCCCAGGCGTCGGTCTGCTTGTCGAGCACCTCCTGGATGTCGCTGTTCAGCTTCTCGCGCTCGGCCAGCATCTCGTCCAGGTCGTGCTTGCCCAGCACCGCGCGCAGGGTGGTCTGCGCGAGCTGGCTGGTGGCCTCGCTGAAGTTCGCCACCTGGATGATGGCGAGCTCGGGATCCACCACGCGCAGGTAGACCACCGCGTTCACCTTCACCGAGACGTTGTCGCGCGAGATGACGTCCTGCGTCGGCACGTCGAACACGCGCACGCGCAGGTCGACGCGCACCATCTGCTGCACCACCGGGATGACGATGATCAGGCCGGGGCCCTTCACCCCGTTGAAGCGGCCCAGGAAAAAAATCACCCCGCGCTCGTATTCGCGCAGGATCCGGATCGAGGCAGCCGCCAGCACCACGAGCAGGACGACGAAACCCAGTGCGAAGTACATGTCAGTCTCCTTCCGGAACGACGTCGAGAACCAGGCCGCGCATGCCGGTGACGCGCAGCCGCTGGCCGCGGCGCACCGGCGCGGCGGCGCGCACGCGCCAGCGCTCGCCGTGCACGCGCGCCCATCCTTCGGCGGAAAAATCCTCCAGCGCCTCGCCGGGCGCGCCGACCAGCTGCTCGCGCCCGCTCACCACGGCGCGCTTGCGGCTCTTGGCCAGCAGGCCCAGCACGAATACCAGGAAGCCGGCGCTCGCCACCGCCACGCCGCCGATCAGCGCGTAGGGGATGTCGAAGCCCGGCAGCTCGGTCTCGTCGTCGATCAGCAGGATCGAGCCGAGCACGAAGGCGATGAGGCCGCCCACGCCGAGCGCGCCGAAGGCAGGCAGGAAGGCCTCGGCCGCCATGAAGGCGATGCCCAGCACGATGAGCGCGAGCCCCGCGTAGTTCACCGGCAGGAGATGCAGGGCGTAGAGCGCCAGCAGCAACGCGATGGCGCCGATCACCCCGGGCAGGATCAGGCCCGGGTTCATGAACTCGAAGATCAGCGCGTAGATGCCCACCAGGATCATGAGGTAGGCGACGGTCGGATTGGTGATCACCGCGAGCACCCGCGTGCGCCAATCGATGTCGATGGTTTTGACTTCCGCCGAGTCCTTTCCCAGGGCGGCGAGCAGCGCCGGCAGATCGGCGGCCACGTGCTCGATCACTTTCAGCTTCAGCGCCTGCGGCGCCGACAGGCTCGCCCCTTCGCGCACCGCCTTTTCCGCCCAGTCGGCGTTGCGCTTGCGCAGCTCGGCGAGGCCGCGGATATAGGCGACCGCGTCGTTGGTGACCTTGCGCGTCATGGTGTCCTCTTCCTTTTTGCCGTCTTTCTGCGCCATGCCGCCGCCGATGGACACGGGGGAAGCGGCGCCCAGGTTGGTGCCCGGCGCCATCGCGGCGATATGCGCCGCGTACAGGATGAAAGTGCCGGCGCTCGCGGCGCGCGCGCCGCTGGGCGCGACATACGCCGCCACCGGAACGGGCGAGGCAAGGATCGCCTTGATGATGTCGCGCATGGAGGTGTCCAGGCCGCCCGGGGTGTCGATACGCAGCACCACCAGCTCGGCGCCCTGCTTCGCCGCGCGCTCGATGCCGCGGCGCGCGAAATCCGCGCTCGCCGGACCGATGGCGCCCTCCAGCGGCACGACGTGGACCGAGGCCGCCGCGGCGCAGGCCGAGAACAGCATACCGAGCAGGGCGACCCGCAGCATGGTGTTCATAGTGCCTCATGTAGCGGACGTGCGACAGGCCCTTAAGGCGCGCTTAAGCGTTGCGGGCGCATGGTTGGGGCAAGCGGAGCCGCCGTAGCTACTCCATGGTTGGAAACGCAAGCCGGAAACGAGGATGCGACGCACCGGCGGCTCCGCTGCTTCAAGGAAACTCTGCTTCGAGGACCAATCCTCATGCAC
>DATACE010000116.1:0-4264 GCA_036259215.1 Burkholderiales bacterium
GACGGCTTCCTGCACACCGGCGACATCGGCGTCATGGACGACCAGGGGTTTATACGGATCGTGGACCGCAAGAAGGACATGATCCTGGTGTCGGGCTTCAATGTGTATCCGAACGAGATCGAGCAGGTCGTCGCGATGCACCCGGGCGTGCTCGATCTCGTTCGGGTACACGTTGAAGCCCGACACCAGGATCATGTCCTTCTTGCGGTCGATGATGCGGATGAAGCCTTTGTCGTCCATGACGCCGATGTCGCCGGTGTGCAGGAACCCGTCCTTGCCCAGCACCTGGGCGGTCTCCTCGGGGCGCTGCCAGTAGCCCTTCATCACCTGCGGGCCGCGGATGCAGATCTCGCCCGCCTCGCCCAGCGGCACGTCGCGGTCGCTGTCGTCGCGCAGCACGATCTCGGTGGAGGACATGGGCAGGCCGATGGAGCCGGTGAACTCCTTGATGTTGAGCGGATTGGCGGTCGCCGAAGGCGCGGTCTCGGTGAGGCCGTAGCCCTCGATGAGCGGCGTCCCGGTGACCTGCTTCCAGCGCTCGGCCACCGCCTTTT
Source organism: Burkholderiales bacterium (assembly GCA_036259215.1). Lineage (GTDB taxonomy): Bacteria > Pseudomonadota > Gammaproteobacteria > Burkholderiales > SG8-39 > SCGC-AG-212-J23. Next base: position 555 of record DATACE010000116.1, read on the forward strand.
GCACCGCCATGCCGCCGCCCACCGCGAGCTTCAGGCCTGAGAAATCCAGCTTGGCGAACTCCGGGTGGTTGAGCAGCGCGTTGAACAGCGTGTTGACGCCGGTGATGATGGTGTACTTGTGCTTGGCGAGCTCCTTGACGAACCCGGGGATGTCGCGCGGGTTGGTGATGAGCACGTTCTCGCCGCCGAGCACCATCATGTTGAGCGCGTTCACGGTCAGCGAGAAGATGTGGTAGAGCGGCAGCGCGGTGATGATCACCGGGCGCTCGTTGCCGATGGCCGGCTGCAGCCAGACCTTGTACTGCAGCAGCGCGGCGATGACGTTGCGGTGCGTGAGGATCGCGCCCTTGGACACCCCGGTGGTGCCGCCGGTGTACTGCAGGAAGGCGATGTCCTCGTGCAGGAGCTGCGGGGTTGCGACGCTTTTGCCCTTTCCCTCGCTCAAGACGTCTTTGAAGGACTTGGCGCCGGGCAGCTCGAAGGGCGGCACCATCTTCTTCACCTTGCGCACCACGAGATTCACGATGTGGCCCTTCAGGCCGAGCATCTCCCCGAGGGAGGTGACCACCACGTGCTTGAGCGGCGTCTTGTGGCGCACCTCCTGCAGCACGCGGCCGAAGTTCTCCAGCACCACGATGGCTTCGGCACCCGAGTCCTTGAGCTGGTGCTCGAGCTCGCGCGCGGTGTAGAGCGGGTTGACGTTGACTACCGTGCAGCCGGCGCGCAGCGTGCCGAACATGGCGACCGGGTACTGCAGGCAGTTGGGCATCATGATGGCGACGCGCGCGCCCTTGGCGAGGCCCTTCGCCTGCAGCCAGGCGGCGAAGCTGCGCGACAGCCGGTCGAGCTCGCCGAAGGTGAGGCTCTTGCCCATGCTGTGGTAGGCCGGGCGCTCGGCGTACTTGCGCACGCTGCCGTCGAACAGCTCCACCAGCGAGCGGAACTCGCTCGGGTCGATGTCGGCGGGCACGCCGGGGGGATAGCTTTTAAGCCAGATGCGCTCCACGTCTCCTCCTCCTTTGCCTGCCTTTGCCTACCGGGGCGATCGATTCATTCTAACCACTAGCGGCGCGACTAGACATCCGGCGCCGATCGCGGCATAGGCGACGACCCAGGCCCCATGGCTTTCGGCCCCGCCGGCCGCGTCCAGCGCCGCGCCGAACACGATCGGCCCGAGCATGCCGCCGCCGAAGCCGAGCAGGGAGTAAAGCCCCAGCGCCGCGCCGCGCAGCTCGGTCGGGGCGGCGGCCACCAGCCCCGCGGTGAGGGTGCCCGAGTCGGCCATGATGAACACCGAGTAGACCAGCAGCAGCGCGAGCACCACGGTCCAGTGCCAGCCGGCGCCCACGCCGAGCACGAGGCCCAGGATGCTGGAAGCGAGCATGGCGATCAGGATCCAGCGCCGCCGTCCCATGCGCACGGCGATCTCGTTGCCCACGATGGAGGCCGGCACCGAGGCGAAGTTCACCACCGCGGCAATCGCGGCGAGGTTCCAGGGGAAGTCGTTGCCGAAGTGCCCGGCCGAGAAGGCGAGGAACGCCACCACCCAGGCGCGCGAGCCGAACAGCTCCAGGCAGTGCACCGTGTAGCCGACGGTGTAGCCGGCGCAGGCGCGGTCGGCGAGCACCCGGCGCCAGGCGGCGATCGGAAACAGGGTCGCCAGCGAGAAGGCGGCGAACCCCTTGCGCTGGGTGCGGCTGATCACGAAGAACACCCAGAACCCGGAGATCAGCGGCCCGATCGCCGAGACGACGAATGCCGCGCGCCAGCCCCAGGCCGGCGCGATGAACCCGGCAATGGCGAGCGACAGCGCAATGCCGATGCCGAAGAACGAGGTGTAGAACGAGATGTAGCGGCTCTGGAACGGCCCGGAGATGCGGTCGGAAAGCAGCCGCAGTCCCGGCATGTAGGTCGCGGCGATGCCTACGCCGAGCAGCATCTGGAAGGCCACCGCGGAGACGAACCCCGAGGCCGCCAGGCCGAAGCCGGCGCCGCCCGCCGCCGCGATCAGGCTCCCTGCAAGGTACACGTTGCGCGGATCGGTGCGGTCGGTGAGCGCGGTCCAGAACGACACCGTGGCCGCGTACCCGGCGAAGAACATCCCGCCGACGATGCCCGCCTGCGAATTGGACAGCGCCCACGCGTCGCGCAGCTCCGGCAGGAGCGCCGCGTAGGTCGAGAAGCCCAGCATCGACAGGATGTGGGCCCCCAGGAGGGTTAAGGCGGTTTTGTTTATTTGTTCTTGAAGCTCGGCTTGCGCTTTTCGACGAAGGCGGCCATGCCTTCCTTCTGATCCTCGAGCGCGAACTGGGAGTGGAACAGGCGACGCTCGAACAGCACGCCCTCGGAAAGGCTCGTCTCGAAGGCGCGGTTGACCGACTCCTTGATCATCATCACCACGGGCAGCGAGCTCGCGGCGATCTTGTCGGCGACTTTCAGCGTCTCCTCCATCAGCTTGTCGAGCGGCACGATGCGCGAGACCAGGCCGGCGCGCTCGGCTTCCTGCGCATCCATGGTGCGCCCGGTGAGGCACAGATCCATCGCTTTCGCCTTGCCCACCGCGCGCGGCAGGCGCTGGGTGCCGCCGGAGCCGGGCATGATGCCCAGGTTCACCTCGGGCTGGCCGAACTTGGCGTTGTCCGCGGCGATCACCATGTCGCACATCATGGCGACCTCGCAGCCGCCGCCCAGCGCGTAGCCCGCCACCGCGGCGATCACCGGCTTGCGAATGCGCCGCATGTGCTCCCAGTCGCGCGTGATGTAGTCCGACATGTAGGCGTCCATGTAGCTGTAGTCCTTCATGGCGGCGATGTCGGCGCCGGCGGCAAAGGCCTTGTCGCTGCCCGTGAGCACGATGGCGCCGATGCCCGCATCGGCGTCGAGCTCGTACAACGCGGCGGCGAGCTCCTGCATGAGCTGCGCGTTGAGCGCGTTCATCTGCTTGGGGCGATTGAGGGTGATGACGCCCACCCGCCCCTTCTTCTCGACTAGGACGAAATCAGCCATGGCGTTTCTTCAGTTCCGATAGAGGAATGGATCCGGGAATGTCGATGCGCTTGCGGTCGGGCTCGACGGCGGTGAGCGCTTCCACTTCCCGCATGGTGGTGGCGCTGCGCACCGCGAGCTGCTGGTAAAGGAGCATGTTGTCCTTTTTCCAGCGCAGCTCCTGCTCCGTCAGGGTGCGCAAGGTTTTCGCAGGTATACCCGCCACAAGCGTCCGGGGCGCAATGCGCTCTTCGGCCTTGACGAAGGCGAGCGCGGCGACGATGGCGTCTTCGCCCACCACGGCGTTGTCGTTCACCACCGCATTCATGCCGATGAGCGCGCCGCGGCCGATCTCGCAGCCGTGCAGCACCGCGCCGTGCCCGATGGTCGACTCGGCGCCCACCACCGTGTCCTTGCCCGGAAAGCCGTGCAGCATGCAGGTGTCCTGGATGTTCGCGCCCGCCTCCACCACGATGCGGCCGAAGTCGCCGCGCAGCGAGGCGCCCGGGCCGATGTAGGCGCGCGGCCCGACGATCACGTCGCCGATCAGCACCGCGCTCGGATGCACGAAGGCGCTCGGGTGCACGACGGGCGTGATCCCGTCGATGGCGTAGACCTTCGGCATGGCAGAATTCTAGCCGCATGGCGTCCATCCTGATATCGCTCGAAGCGGGGGTGCAGACCATCACGCTGAACCGCCCCGAGAGCCTCAACGCGTTCACGCC
>DATACE010000117.1:0-2359 GCA_036259215.1 Burkholderiales bacterium
CGATGCGTCCGTCGCCGCAGCCCAGGTCGTAGACCACGTCGCCCGCCTTCACCGCGGCGAGGTCGTGCATCGCCTGGACCACCGGCATGGGCGTGGGCTCGAAGCGCACGCGGTACTGGGCGAGGGCGACGCCCCAATAGAGCGCGAGAAGCATCAACGTGAGAAGTCCAGGGGTGGAAATCGGTAGCGCATCCCTGCAGAATCGCGAAGTGAAAGCCCGCCTGCCCGGATTCGGCCTCATCGTCGGTCTCATTCTATCCCTCGGCGCCGAGGCTCAGGACACGCTGCTCGGCGCAGGCGTGCGCTCGCGGCCGGACTACGACGGTTCGCGCGAGCAGCAGACCGATGTCGTGCCGGTGATCCGCTATTACGGGCGGCGCTGGTTTGCGCGCACCACGCAGGGGATCCTGGAAGGCGGTGTGCGCAGCGAGCTCGACCGGGACTTCTGGGCCGGGGCGCAGCTCGCCTACGAGCCCGAGTTCGACCCGGCCGGCGAAGGCGCGGGCCTGTCGGCGGGGCTGCACCTGGAGTGGGACCGCCCGCTCGGCCGCGTGCCGCTCACCTTCCTGCTGCGCGGGCGCCAGCACCTGGACGGCGACCTCGGCGGCCAGGCAGACCTGCGCGTCACCGCCGGCATCTTTGCGCGTGGCGGCCTGCTCGCCGGCGCCTTCGGCCAGGCCACCTGGGGCACCGAAAGCGCGGTCGCCTCGCGCTACGGCGCGCGCGACTCGGGGCTGTTGCACGTGAGCTTCGGCCTGCTCGCCTCGTACGACCTCGGCCCGCGCTGGGTGCTCGTAGGGGGCATCGAGCTGCGCCAGCTGTATGACGCCGCCAAGGAAAGCGCCCTCGCCCAGGAGACCTCGAATTACTACGCCACCGCAGGGCTTGCGTACCGGTTCCCCCGGTAGCCTTGTCGCAGTTCCCCTGAAGCCCGCTATGCGAACCTGGGCCGGGCGAACGCCCGCTATATTCCTCTCCTTCCTTGGAAGGAGAACGCGATGCAAAACCAGCAAAACCAGTTTCTCGACATCTACCGCACGGGACTGAAAACCACCGCGGACATGATGACCGCCTCCCTTGAGGGCGCGCAGCAGCTGCAGCGTCAGCAGCTCGAGGCGCTGCACAGCGTTTTCGACGAGCAGGTGAAATCGGTGCGCGAGCTGGCCGAAGTGAAAAGCGTGGACGAATGGGTCGCGGTGCAGACGCGTTTCACCGGCTCCCAGCTCGAGCGGGCGATGGATTTCTGGGCGCAGATGTGGCGCGCGGTCGGCGACAACCGCATGGCGATCACGCCGGTCTCGGCCTCCACCTCCGTGGCGAGCGCCATGCGGGACGTGGCCCAGCAGGCCCAGCAGGAGACCCGCAAGCACCAGGAGCGCAAGACCGCCTGAGCGCACCAGGCGTATAGTTTCCGCGGTCACTAAAAGACCGAGGAGGAGCTATGCGCACGGTGAGGGTCGCCCCCAAGGGCATGGGGATCCACGAGTTCGTGGCCCAGCAGGAGGGCTATTTCGCCCAGGAGGGTATCGAGGTCGAGTTCGACTGGAAGACCTTTCGCGGCACGCAATCGAGCTGGAAAGGCGCCCGCTACCTGGAGCGCCCGCAAGACAAGCCGTACACCGAGGCGAGGGACACGAGCCTCATCCAGTGCGCCTGCGTCTGGGGGAGCATCTCCAATGCCAGCGCCGGCATGGGGCGCTTCGTGCCGGACTGCTACGGCGTGTCGCCCTGGGCGATTTTCGTGCGCCCCGACTCGAGCATCCGCAAGCCCGAAGATCTCGCCGACGTGCCGATCTCGGTCGGCATGCGCGCCGGCAGCCACTTCAACGTGCCCTACCGGCTCGAGAAATTCATGCCGCTGGCGCGCATCAAGACCGTCAACACCGGCGGCTTCGGCGCGCGGCTGAAGGCGCTGCTGGACAAGGACGTGGAAGCCGCCAGCCTGCTGCCGCCGCAGATCGACATGGCCGAGCAGCTCGGCCTGCGCAAGGTAATAGAGGACAGCTTCCACACGCTGTGGTGGGTACCCGAGACGGCGAGCCGCGAGGATCTGCGCGCCTACCTGCGGGGCCTCGAGCGCGCCGAAAAAGCGCTCGACCAGGACCTGGACAAGTACCTGCACCTGTGGAAGATCGCCATCCCGGCGGAATTCGAGAACCTGCATCCGTGGGACTTCAGCCGGTTCTCGCGCGGCGAGCGCTTCGTCTACCGCGAGCTGCCGCGCACCGAGTTCGACGAGGTGCTGCAGCAGGTAAAGCGCTGGGGCCTCGACGACTTCCTGAAGGAGCGCAGCTTCGACAACCTCACCTTCAGGGCCTGAACCTAATCGGGGTCAGAGCCCGAATTCGAATTCGGGCTC
>DATACE010000118.1:0-3632 GCA_036259215.1 Burkholderiales bacterium
GGGGTCGACGCGCCGGCCGAACGCCGACGCGTTGTAGGGCGCGTTCACCGGCATCATCGTCGGGATGAGCTTTTTCTTCACCGCCTGCTCGAAGAGCTGCGCTTCCAGCACGCCCAGCAGGTCGTTGCGCGATTCGACGTCCCGTGCGAGCACGGAAAGCTTGTCGCTGAATTCGGCGAGCGTAAGGTTCTGCGGCGGCAGCAGCGTCGGGGCGGCACCGCCCAGGCCCGGGGCTTCGGAGAAGCGGAAATCCTGCGGACGGAAGCCGGCGAGGGACGAAAGCCGCTCGCCGAGCGCATCCAGCCGCGTGAGCTGCGCCTGCATCTCGCCCAGCTTGACCGCCATGGCGTTGAGGTTCTGCTGCACGAAGGCGCGGCCGCGCTCGGCGTCGGCCTCGCTCGCCTTAAGCACCATCTCCTGGATCACCGGGATGCGGAGCTCCGCGGCGTAGCGCAGGCTCACCCAGTAAAGTCCGACGGTCCCCGCGCACATCAGCGCCGTGGCGACGCAGGCCGCCCCCACCAGGTGGCCCAGCGTCAGCGTGACGGGCCTCGCCCTGGCCAGCGTGCTTGAGATCAGGATAATCTGCACAACCCTTCCCTCCCATTCTCGAGCCATGCGACTTCCCAGACTCGACCGCATTCTTTCGGCCGAGAGCCAGCTGCAGCCCTTGCTGGCCAAGGCGCGCGACCTGCGCGCGCTGGCAGGACTTGTAGCGGGCTTTTTATCGCCGGAGCTTGCCTGTCAAGCCCGGGTGGCGAACTTCAGGGACGGTGAGTTGGTTCTGCTCGCCGCGCACTCCGCGGCGGCGGCCAAACTGCGCCTGCTGGCCCCATCCCTCAGCCGCTTCCTAACCCGTCAGCGCTGGCAGGTTAGTTCAGTGGCGGTGAGGGTGCAACCAACAGCTTCACACATTGCTACAAAGCAGAAAAGCGTGCATTTCTCCACATTTACGCTCGATTCGCTAAGCGCCCTGTATGCCGGCATGAGCCCCTCGCCGGCGCGCCGGGCGCTCGCCGGGCTGCTCGAGCGCCGGGGGGTCATCCTGCCCGCCAAAGCGCTTCGCCGGCGAACAAAAGCAGCACCAAAACCAGGCCGAAAACCGCGTATTTGAAGATGAGCCAGGCGAGGCGCAGCCAGCGGGGCTCGCGCGTGAGGAGCCAGGCCCCCATGGTGAACGCCAGCGCAATCACGACCGCGAGGCCGATGACGCGCAGAGCGATCAGCACCTAGCCGTACTGGGCCGCGAGCCGCGCAACGCCGGCGGGAGTTTCCTCGGCGCGTTCGAACACCACCGTTTCCAGCGCGGCCGGGTCGGCGAGCGCCGCGCGCAGCAGTCGATTGTTGAGCGCGTGGCCTGACTTGTGCGCGGTAAACGCGCCGAGCAGCGGCCGGCCCAGCAGGTACAGATCGCCCATGGCGTCGAGCAGCTTGTGGCGGATGAATTCATCCGAGAAGCGCAGCCCGTCACTGTTGAGGACGCGGTACTCGTCCAGCACTACGGCGTTGTCCAGGCCGCCGCCCAGCTCGAGGCCGCTGTCGCGCAGATCCTCGACCTCGTGCATGAAGCCGAAAGTGCGCGCGCGTGCGATCTCCTTCAGATACGAGGTCTCGGCGAAGTCGACCGTGACCGCCTGTGTGGTGCGCTCGATGACCGGGTGGCGGAATTCGATCGAAAACGACAGCCGGTAGCCGTCATAGGGATCCAGCCGCGCCCACTTGTCCGCGTCCTTGACTTCCACGCGGCGCGTGACGCGCAGGAATTTCTTCGCCGCCGGCTGCTCCTCGATGCCCGCCTGCTGGATCAGCAGCACGAAAGGCGAGGCGCTGCCGTCCATGATCGGCAGCTCCGGCGCGTCGAGGTCGACATACGCGTTGTCCACGCCCAGGCCGCCGAGCGCCGACATGAGGTGCTCGACGGTATGGACCTTCACCTCTCCGCTGATGAGCGTCGAGGCAAGACGCGCCTCGCCGACCAGCTCGGCCCGCGCCGGAATATCCACCGGCGAGGCAAGGTCGATGCGGCGGAACACCACGCCGGTGTCCACCGGCGCGGGCCGCAGGCTCATGCGGACCTTCCGGCCGGTATGCAAGCCGACGCCGGAGGCGCTGACCAGCGACTTGAGAGTGCGTTGCCGGAGCATTCGATAAGTGCTTGGGGGAGCGGCCATTCTACTCTATGCAGGCATGCGGGCGAAACGCTCGGCAAGGGTGAGCGCCCGCCCGCCTGCAGGCATCAGTCGGCCTGTTTTCGCAGGAAAGCCGGAATGTCGTATTTGTCCACGCCCGACTGCTGCAGCGCTTCCACCGTGGAGGCCCGGTTGCGGCGGATGACCGCGGGTGCATCGAGCTGGTGGTAGTCGACCGGCCCGGGCAGGTTGTCGGTGCCGGTTTTCTGCCCCGTGACGTTGTTGTGCACGAGCTGCGGCTTGGGCTGGCGCGACACCTGCGCCATGCCCAGGCCCGTGGCCACCACGGTGACGCGCAAGTCCTCGGCGAGCGAGTCGTCGTAGACGCCGCCATAGATGATGGTGGCATCCTCCGCCGCGAAGGTACGCACGATGTTCATGACCTCCTTGGTCTCGCGCAGCTTGAGGCTCGTCTTGGAGGCGGTGATGTTGACCAGCACGCCGCGCGCGCCGGCGAGGTTCACGCCTTCGAGCAGCGGACAGGCGATCGCCTGCTCGGCGGCGATGCGGGCGCGGTCGATGCCGCTCGCCGCGGCCGAGCCCATCATCGCCATGCCCTGCTCCGACATCACGGTGCGCACGTCCTGGAAGTCGACGTTCACCAGGCCGGGATTGTTGATGATCTCGGCGATGCCGGCGACGGCGTTGTTCAGCACGTCGTCGGCCGCGCGGAAGGCGTCTTCCTGGGTCACGTCCTCGCCGAGCACCTCCTCGAGCTTGTCGTTGAGGATCACGATCAGCGAATCGACGTGCGGTCCGAGCTGCTCGATGCCGGTCTCCGCGACCTTCATGCGCTTGGAGCCCTCGAAGGTGAACGGCTTGGTGACCACCGCCACGGTGAGAATGCCGAGCGAGCGCGCCACCTCGGCGATCACCGGCGCCGCCCTGGTGCCCGTGCCCCCGCCCATGCCGGCGGTGATGAACACCATGTGCGCGCCGGCCACCGCCTCCTCGATGCGCTCGCGGTCGGCGACCGCCACGGCGCGCGCCTCCTCGGGCTTGGCACCCGATCCGAGGCCGCTCGAACCGAGCTGGATCTGGTTGCCTGCCTTGTTGCGCGACAGCACCTGGGCGTCGGTGTTGACGGCGATGAACTCCACGCCCTGCACGCCCTCCTCGATCATGTGGTTGACGGCGTTGCCGCCCGCGCCGCCCACCCCGATCACCTTGATGATCGGCCCGGACACCTGGCTGTCTACGATCTCGAACATTGCTTTTTCTCCTTGCCGGTTAGAAATTGCGTTGAAACCACTCCCTCATGCGCCCGAGCACGGCCTTGACCGAGCCGCTCTGGCGCGAAAGCTGTCCGTGCTGCACCTGCGAGGCGCCCTCGAGCAGCAGCCCCACCGCCGTGGCGTAGCGCGGGTTGCGCACGACTTCGGCGAGCCCGCCCTGGTATTTCGGCAGCCCCAGGCGCACCGGCATGTGGAAAATCTCCTCGCC
>DATACE010000119.1:0-3049 GCA_036259215.1 Burkholderiales bacterium
GTGAATCGCAGCTTGGCGCCCCTGGAATGCGCGTGCACCTGCTGCGATTCACCCCCGCAGTGCGCGCGCTCCTCGGCGCGGGGTTCTGCATGGCGCTGGCGCACGGCACGCTGTACGCGTTTCTCACGCTGCATCTCGAGCGCGCCGGCCACAGCAGCACGATGATCGGCCTGCTATGGAGCCTGGGCGTGCTCGCGGAGATCGCCGTGTTCCTTTACCTGCCGGCGCTCTTTCGCCGCTATCCGCTCTCGGGAATCATTTCGGCGAGTTTCGCCTGCGCCGTGATCCGGTTTCTCGCGCTCGCCTGGCTGCCGGGCGAGCTCTGGCTGGTGCTCGTCGCGCAGCTCCTGCACGCGGCCACGTTCGGCGCCTTCCATGCGGCTTCGGTCGCCGCGGTGCACCGGGTGTTTCCCGAGGCTGCGCAGGCGCGCGGCCAGACCCTGTACTCCAGCGTGAGCTACGGGGCCGGGGGCGCGGCCGGCGTGCTCGGCGCCGGCTGGCTCTGGGAAGCGGCCGGACCGGGCTTCGCCTTTACCCTCTCTGCGCTGGCCGGCCTAGCCGGCCTCCTTCTTGCTCAAGACCTGAAACGCCGCGGGCTGTAAGCTGTCAACAGTACCCGGACGCACCATTTACGAGGTCACCATGATGCGCAGATTGCTGCTTGTTGGCGCCATTTCGACGGCGTTGCTGGGCGGATGCCAGACCGTAGAGACCACGCAGGCCGGCGCCGTGGGCGTGGACCGCGACCAGCGCATGATGGTCTCTTCGGAGGATGTCCAGGCCAGCTCCACCAAGCAGTACGCGCAGATGATGGCCGAAGCGAAAAAGAAGGGCGTGCTCGACCGCGACCCCGCCCAGGTGCAGCGCGTCCAGGCGATTACCAAGAAGCTGATTTCGCAGGTCGGCGCCTTCCGTCCCGATGCCGCCAAATGGCCCTGGGAAATCCATGTCATATCCCTCGACGAAGTCAACGCCTGGGCCATGCCGGGGGGGAAAATGGCGATCTATACCGGCCTCATCGACAAGCTCAAGGCCACGGACGACGAGATCGCCGCGGTGATGGGCCACGAAATCTCGCATTCGCTGCGCGAGCACGCTCGCGAGCGCATCTCGCGCCAGATGGGCACGCAGATGGCGGTGGGCATCGCCGGCGCGCTCTTCGGCATCGGCGAGCTGGGGCAGAGCCTGGGCAACATGGTGGCCGACGTGACGCTCAACCGGCCGAACTCGCGCACCCATGAAGTCGAGGCCGACCGCATGGGCGTAGAACTCGCGGCTCGCGCCGGTTACGATCCGCGCGCCGCGATCGGCCTGTGGGAAAAGATGGCGAAGAACAGCAGCGGCGGCCAGCCGCCCAAGTGGCTCTCGACGCATCCCTCGCACGAGGATCGCATCAGCGACCTGCGCGTGTACTCGGAGAAGGTCATGCCGCTTTACCAGGCGGCCAAGGGCGGCGGCGCAAGCGCCGGGAAGTAAAATATAATTCCATGTTTCCGCAGTGCGGAAACATGGCCAAGACACTCTACGACAAGCTCTGGGACAGCCACCTCGTCCACACCGAGGACGACGGGACGGCGCTTCTTTACATCGACCGCCACCTCGTTCACGAGGTGACCAGCCCGCAAGCCTACGAAGGGCTGCGCGCCGCGGGCCGCAAGCCCTGGCGTGTCGACTCGATCGTCGCCACGGCGGACCACAACACGCCCACCACGGACTGGGAGGAGGGCATCGCCGGGGTGCGCGACCCGATGGCGCGCCTGCAGATCGAGACGCTCGATGCCAACATCAAGGCGCACGGCGCCAAGGTGTATTTCCCCTACCTCGACAAGCGCCAGGGCATCGTGCACGTGATCGGCCCGGAGCAGGGCGCGACGCTGCCGGGAATGACGGTGGTGTGCGGCGACTCGCACACCAGCACGCATGGCGCCTTCGCCTGCCTCGCGCACGGCATCGGCACTTCGGAAGTCGAGCACGTGATGGCGACGCAGTGCCTGGTCACGCGCAAGATGAAGAACATGCGCGTCAACGTCGAGGGCGCGCTCGCGCGCGGGGTCACCGCGAAGGATATTGCGCTCGCCGTCATCGGGCGCATCGGCACCGCGGGCGGCACCGGCCACGCGCTCGAGTTCGCGGGCAGCGCGATCCGCGCCCTGTCCATGGAAGGCCGCATGACCCTGTGCAACATGGCGATCGAGGCGGGCGCGCGCGCCGGCATGGTGGCGGTGGACGACACCACGCTCGCCTATCTCAAGGGCCGGCCGTTCGCGCCGAAAGGCGCCGAATGGGAGCGCGCCGTGGAGCACTGGCGCGGCCTGCGCAGCGATCCGCAGGCCAAGTTCGACCGCGAGGTCACGCTCGACGCGCGCGAGATCAAGCCGCACGTCACCTGGGGCACCTCGCCGGAGATGGTGGTGCCGGTGGACGATGCGGTGCCCGATCCGGACAAGGAGAAAGACAGCCTGCGCCGCGAAGGCATGGAGCGCGCGCTGCAGTACATGGGACTCAAGCCGCGCACGCCGATCACCGACATCCGCATCGACAAGGTGTTCATCGGCTCCTGCACCAATTCGCGCATCGAGGACCTGCGCGCAGCCGCCGCGATGGTGAAGGGAAAGCGCGTGGCCTCCAGCGTCAGGCTCGCCCTGGTCGTCCCCGGGTCGGGCCTGGTGAAAACCCAGGCCGAGCGCGAAGGGCTGGACCGCGTGTTCACGGAAGCGGGATTCGAATGGCGGGGCGCCGGCTGCTCGATGTGCCTCGCGATGAACCAGGACCGGCTAGAGGGACGGCAGATCTGCGCGTCCTCGTCCAACCGCAACTTCAAGGGACGGCAGGGGAGCCCGACCGGGCGCACCCTCCTCATGAGCCCCGCGATGGTCGCGGCGGCAGCCGTGGCGGGAGAGGTCGTCGACGTCAGGGAGTTCGGGAATGCCGATTGAGCGCATCGTACGGGTCGCCGGCAGAGGCCTGCCGGTTCGCGGGCACGACATCGACACGGATCGCATCATCCCCGCGAGGTTCCTGCGGTCGGTCTCGTTCGAAGGGCTCGAAC
>DATACE010000120.1:0-12943 GCA_036259215.1 Burkholderiales bacterium
GGCTGGCCGAGCGTGATGTAGAGCTTGCCGTCGTCGGAGACGCGGCAGGTGCGCGCGCCGTGGTTGTAGGATTCCTCGTCCACCGGGACCAGCTTGCCTTGCGGCACCACTTCGATCACCGCCACGTCGGGGCCTTCGTAGAAGAACTCGGCGGCCGGGAAGTTCAGCACCCGGTTATGCTCGACCACGACGAGAAAGCCGTCCTTGGTCCAGCAGACGCCGTTGGGCTGCTTGAAATCGAGCGACGGGGCGAAGGGCTTGACCTCGTCGGCGCTGCCGTCGCTGTTGCGGTCGGTGACCGCCCAGAGCGTGGTCTTGCGCGTGCCCACGAACAGCATGTTGGTCGACGGCGCGACCGCCATGTGCCGCGCGTCGGGCACGATGGCGTACAGGTCGATCTTGAAGCCGGGCGGAAGGTTGACCTTCTTCAGATTGTTGCGGATCGCGTCGGCGTTCTTGCCGGTCTGCTGCACCACGGGCAGGTTAAGGTCGGTGGTGGCGACGCGCATTTGCTTCATCTTTTCGATGGCCGGTTGCGCCGCGGCGCCGGTGGCCAGGCCTGTGGCAACCAGCGCACACGTCAATGCACGGAGTTTCATGTCGGGCTCCCTCTGGCGGTTGGTTTTTGCTGCCCCGTCAACATGGACCGATCCCGGCCAGAAATCAAGGTGGACTGCGCGACAGCATGTGCGCGAGCGCCCGAATGTCGGCGTCGGATACGCCGTAGAGCGCCGCCGCCATGATGGTGTCGCCGCCTTTGCGCTGGCCGTCGCGGTAGGCCAGCATCTCGGACACGAGGTACTCCTCGCGCTGGCCCGCAAGGCGCGGGATCTGGTTCTGGCCGCCGAAGTCGGCGGTATGGCAGACGCCGCAGCGCAGCGCCCGCGCCCGGGCTGCCCCCTGCTTCATCAGCCCGGGGTCGGCGGGACCCGTCGCCACGGATTTCGCCGGCAGCCTGGAAAAATGCTCTGCCAGGCGCGTAATTTCCGCGTCTTTCATGCCTTTCACCAGCGGCAGCATTTGCGGCGCCGGGCGCAGCTCTTCCCGGATCAGTACCAGCTGCGTCTCGAGGAAAAGCTTCGGCTGCCCGGCGATGGAGGGAATACCGGCGGTCACCGAGTTGCCATCCGGCCCGTGGCAGGCAAGGCAGGTCTCTTGAGAAAAAACAATGGAAGAAAAAAGGGCGGCGAGCATGAGCGCCCACCGCCCCTCGCGCAGCAATCGCACTACTTCTTCTTCGCCTTGGCCTGGCCCGTGGGCGCCTGGTAGCTGATGCGGTAGATAGCGCCGACCTGCTCGTCGCTCACCAGCAGCGCGCCGTCGGGCATCTGCGCGACGTACGCCGGCCGGCCCCAGAACTTGTAGCTGTCCTTGCTCTCGTTGAAGCCGGTCAGGAACGGCGTCATTTTCGCTTCCTTGCCATCGGCGCCCGCCCGCACGTTCACCACGTCGAAGCCGCTCGGCTTGCTGCGGTTCCACGACCCCTTGCGGGCGATGAACATGGTGTTCTGGTACTCCTTAGGGAACATCTTGCCGGTATAGAACTTGACGCCCATGGCCGCGGCATGCGGTCCCATGAGGCGCACCGGAAGCGTTACGCCCTTGCACGCCTGCTCCTTCGGCTTCTTGAAGTCCTGGTCGGCGATGCCGTTGGCGTGGCAGTAGGGAAAGCCGAAGTTGGCGCCCGGCTTGGCGAGGCGGTTCAGCTCGTCCTGCGGGGCGTTGTCGCCCATCCAGTCGCGGCCGTGGTCGGTGAACCACATCTGCTTGGTGCCCGGATGCCAATCGAAGCCCACCGAGTTGCGCACGCCGGTGGCGATGACTTCCTTGCCCGAGCCGTCGGCGTTGTAGCGGCGGATCTGCGCGTATTCCTTCGACGGCTCGCAGACGTTGCACGGCGCGCCGAACGGCACGTACAGCTTGCCGTCGGGGCCGAACGCCACGTACTTCCAGTTGTGGTGCTGCTCCTTGGGCAGGTCGAACTTCTCCGTCAGGTCCTGCGGCTGCGCGCTCGGGTTGCCCGCGATGCCGTCGTATTTCAGAACCTTGTCGATGGCGAAGACATAAAGCGCGCCGTCCTTGTAGGCCACGCCGGCGGGCTGCGTGAGCTTGTCCACCACGGTGCGCACGGTGCGCTTGTCGCCGGCGTCGGTGACCTCGTAGACGCGGCCGATGCCGCGCGTGCCGACATAAACCTTCTTGCCGTCTTCCGACAGCGCCATGGCGCGCCCGCCCGGCAGGCCGGAAGCCCACAGCTCGACCTTGAAGCCGCGCGGCGCCTTCAGCTTGCTTACCGGGATCTCGCTCGCCGGCGTCTCGGTCATCTTGCCGGCGTGCGGCGCCAGCTTGGAATCCTTCATTTTTTCCGGCATGCCCTGCTTCCACGCCGGCTGGCCCTGCGACTGGACGGCAAACGGGAAGACGGCGAACGCCGCCGCGACCGCGAAACCGATGGCACTTTTTGTCATGGTGGTCCTCCTCTGGGGAACTGCTATTAAAACTGAAGGCTGGCCTGAATGCCAACGGTCATATTGCGGCGCGGCGAAGGCTCGTAGTAGCGCCCGTTGCCGTCGTTCACGATGACCGAGCCGGCATAGTCCCGGTCGGCCAGGTTATCAATCCGTACGAACTCGGTGACCCGCCAGCGCCCGCCCTGCTGCACCAGGCCGGCGACCGCGTTGAACACCGAAAAGGCCTCGGCGAACTCGGAGTTCTGGTCGTTCACGGCCACGCGCGAGCGCGCCAGGCCCTCCAGCTGGGCGAAATAGCCGGGTCTGCGGTAGCGCAGCTCGCCATACAGCTGGGCGCGCGGCACCCCGGGCAGGCGGCTGCCGGCAGGGACGATGTTGGCGCCGGCGGCGAAGCTTTCGCGGAAGGTGGCCTCGAGGTAGGTCCACGCCACCCGCACGTCCCAGGGTCCTCCCAGCACGGTTTCGGCGCCGAGCTCGAAACCCCGACGATCGGTATGCCCCGCGTTCTTGAAGATCGCGCGCCCAAGGTTATTCACGTCTACCACGATCTCGTCCTCGGTCACGATGTCGAAAAGGGCGGCGTTCAGCCGCAGCGCGCTCGCCACGATCGCCTTGAACCCCACTTCGGCATGCCGGCTGCGGCTTGCGTCGAGCTCGAAGTTGAGGCCGGTGCCGCCGCTGCGGTAGGCGAGCTCGACGAACGTCGGCGTCTCGAAGCCGCGGCCCAGGTTCGCGTAGAGCGAAAGCCGCGGGGACGCGCGGTAAAGCAGCCCGACCACCGGAGTGGTGGCGCTGAAGTTGCGCTCGCCGCTGTCGTCGGGGTTGTCGGCGGTAACGAAGTCGTCCTCGGATTCGAAGCGCACGCGGCTGTGCCGCACGCCGCCGTGGAGCGACCAGCGCTCGGCCAGCCGCCATTCGGCCTGCGCGTAGACGTCCGTGCTGCGCACGCCGTTGTCCTCGTCGCGCCTGAGCGCACCGGCGACGCCGAACTCGTTGACGAAGCCGCGCCGCCGCTCCCGCATGCGCTCGTGCTCGACGCCCACCGATAGACGCACGGTGGAGAAGTCCCTGGAATAGCGCAGCGCGCCGCCGCCATAACCGCGGTCGAGGTTCACCACCCCGCCGGCGCTCAACAAGGGCGTGGCGCCGCGGAAAGCGAGGAACTGCTCGACGAAGCGCTCGCCGCCGTAGAGCATCGCCTCGACGCGCCCCGGCCCCAGCCGGTGGCTGAGCGTGGTGCCCACCTGGTCCTGGTTCACCGTCTTGCGCGTATTGAAGAGGAACGCGCCGGCCACCGCCTGGCGGGAATCGGCTTCTAAGTCGCTGCGGGTCAGCCCGAGCGGATCCTGCGTGTCCGGCTGGCGCAGGCTGTTGGCCACCAGCGTGAACGACGTGTCGTCGCTTAGCCGGTAGCGCAACTTGGCGTTCAGGTGGTCGCGCGTGGCGGCGCTGTGCTCGCGGTAGCCGTTGGTGTCGAAGCGGGAAACGTCGCCGATGGCGTTGAGCGCGCCCCACTGGCCGCCGAAGACCAGGCCGGCCCGCCAGGTGTCGTAGCTGCCGGCATGCAGGCTCGCCTCGCCGGTCGGGGTTTGCGGCCCGTCGCGCGTCTCGACCGAGATGACGCCGCCCGAGGCATTGCCGTACAGCGCCGAGAACGGGCCGCGCAGCACCTCGATGCGCTGGGCCGAAGACAAGGAAAAGGTGGCTGCCTGCCCCTGCCCGTCCGGCATGGTCGCCGGGATGCCGTCGGCGATCAGGCGGATGCCGCGCACGCCGAAGGTCGAGCGCGCGCCGAACCCGCGCGAGGAAATCTGCAGGTCCTGGGCATAGTTCTGCCGGTTCTGCACCACGATCCCCGGCACCCGGCCGAGGCTCTCCGACAGGTTCACCTGCGGCCGCCCGGCGCGGATCTCGTCGGCCTCGATGCGGTCCACCGAGGCGGGCACCTGCAGGCTGGGCTGCGGGGCCCGCGTGGCCGTAATGACGACGGCGTCTTCCTGCGGTTGAGCAAGGGCAGCGCAGGACGTTAGCGCCGCCGCCAGCGCCGTCATCTTTTTCATTTGCGCTAGCCTACCCTACGATTCCTCCGGCGGGCTGCCTAGCGCTTCCATCTGCCGGCGATCGCGTTTGGTGGGCCGGCCTTTCAGCGCCGCCGAGGGCTCGGCGTTCCAGCGCCGCAGGTCCATGCGCCGTTCGCGCTCGGCGCGGCTCGCCTCGGTTTCCTGGTAGAGCTTGCGCGCCTGCACCGCGGGCCCGCGCTGCTCCGAAAGACCGAGCACCCGCACATGCCAGTCGAGCTCGCCCACCCGGATGGATACGGCGTCGGCGAGTTTCAGGCCGTGCGAGGGCTTCACGCGCTCGTCGTTCAGCTTGACGCGCCCCGCCGCGATTGCCTGCTGCGCCAGGCTGCGCGTCTTGAAAAAGCGCGCCGCCCACAGCCATTTGTCGAGGCGCACGCCGTCCCTTAAGCCTTCGCCAGCGCTCCGACCGGGCACGAGACCCCGGTGCCGCTCAGGCCGCAGTAGCCGTTCGGGTTCTTGCCGAGGTACTGCTGGTGGTAGTCCTCGGCGTAGTAGAACTCGGGCGCCGGGCGAATCTCGGTTGTAATCGGGCCGAAGCCCTTGGCCTTGAGCGCTTTTTCGAAGGCCTGCTTCGACTCGGCGGCAAGCCTGGCCTGCTCCTCGCCGTACGTGTAGATCGCCGAGCGATATTGCGTACCGGCGTCGTTGCCCTGGCGCATGCCCTGCGTCGGGTCGTGGCTTTCCCAGAAGCGCTTGAGCAGCTCCTCGTACGACACGACCTTCGGGTCGAACACCACCAGCACCATCTCGGCGTGGTTGGTGAACCCGCTGCAGACCTCCTCGTAGGTGGGGTTCTTCGTCTCGCCGCCCGCGTAGCCCACCGCCGTGGAGTAAACGCCGGGCATCTCCCAGAACACGCGCTCGGCGCCCCAGAAGCAGCCCAGGCCGAACTGGGCGAGCTCGAGTCCTTCGGGAAACGGCGGCTGCAGCCGGTGGCCGTTGACGAAGTGCTTGTCGGGCACCGGCATCTTCGCCGCGCGCCCGGGGATGGTGCTCTGCGCCGGCAGCAGCTGGGTCATTTTCTTCATGAAGCCGAACATGGAACCTCCTGCTTTTAGAATAACACCATGAAAATCTGCGTCTACGGCGCGGGTGCCGTCGGGGGTTTGATCGCCGCGCGGCTCTCGCGTTCCGGCCACGACGTATCGATCGTGGCGCGCGGCAGCGTCCTCGAGGCGATCCGCCGCCAAGGCCTGCGGGTGCGCAGCCGTGCCAGCGGCGAGGTGGAAAGCCATCGCCTGCGCGCGGAAAGCGACCCGGCGGCGCTGGGGCCGCAGGATTACGTGGTGGTGTCCGTCAAGGCGCAAAGCCTGCAGGAAGTCGCCGGGCGCATCGGACCATTGGTCGGGGCCGGCACTTCGATCCTTACGGCGATGAACGGCGTGCCGTGGTGGTTTTTCGACCGGCTTCGCTTCGGCAGCGGGGAGCTGCGCCTGGAGTCGCTCGATCCGGGCGGCAAGCTTTCGCGCGCCATGCCCACCGAGCGCATCGTGGGCTGCGTGATCCATCTCGCCGCCTCCACCCCGGAGCCCGGCCTGGTGAGCCACAACATGGGGAGCCGCCTCATCCTGGGCGAGCCCGGGGGGCGCAACACGCGGCGTACGCAGCGCATCGCCGAGGCCCTGGCCGGGGCCGGCTTCGAGGCGGTGGTGAGCGAGTTCATCGAGAAGGAGTTCTGGGTAAAGCTGCTGGGCAACGTGAGCTTCAACCCGGTATCGGCGCTCACCATGAGCACCGCGGACCGGCTCATCGAGGATAGGCACGTGAAGGCCTACATGGTGCAGATCATGCGCGAGGTGCTCGCCATCGGCCGGGCGGTCGGCGTGGACGCCGGCATCGACCCCGAGGCGCGCATCGACATGGCGCGCCAGCTGGGCAAGTTCAAGACCTCGATGCTGCAGGACCTCGAAGCCGGCAAGCCGCTGGAGATCGACGGCCTGCTCGCCGGCACGCTGGAAGTCGCCGGCAAGGCCGGCGTGCCGGCGCCGTTCACCGAGAGCCTGTTCGGCCTGATCCGCGCGCGCGCCCTCTCCAGCCACCAATACCGGCCGACGACATGACAAGAGCGCTGTTCATCGCACTGCTGCTTCTTCCTTTCTGCGCCAAGGCGCAATACGACGGGCCGGCGCTCGAAGCGTGCCGCGCCTACGCCAAGAAGGAGGCGGCGCGCGAAGGCATGAGCGTAAGCGACGTGGTGCTCGAGCGTGACGCGGCGCTCGCCATGGAGCGCTACGGCCGCAAGGCGGGCAGCCAGGCCATCGGCTTCGTGCTCACCGGCAATGGCGCCGTGGTGCTGCCCGGCTCGCCGAGCGCCGAGCTGTCGTTCATCTGCCTGCTGGCCGACGAGAAGCGGCCGCTGTTCTTCAACTGGCTGCCGCGCCAGAATGCCGGCGCCCTGGCGCAATGCCGGCGCGACGAGGCGGTGCGCCGCGAGGCGCAATCCTGCCTGGACCTCCTGCTGCGCACCGCCGAGATGGACCTCACCCAGTACTACGCGAGCAGCTTCCAGCAGGCGCACGAGCGCGGCGAGCAGGCGCTCGCCGCCTACCGCAAGTCGAACGACGCATGGCTGCAATACCGCGATGCGGAATGCGCGCGGCGGCGCGGCGCGCCGCCCGCCGGCGTGTCGGCGGACGAGGCACGCACCGCGTGCATCGTCGAGCTCACCCGACGGCGCGCCCTGGACCTGAGGTAGCCATGGCGCTGGATGCCTATGTCGCCTATGTCGCCGCCTGCGCGCTCATTGCGGTGATTCCCGGGCCCACCGTGACGGTGATCCTCGCCAACAGCCTCAAGCACGGCACGCGCGCCGGCCTGCTCAACGTCGCGGGCACGCAGCTCGGCCTCGCGCTGATGATGGGCACGCTGGTGCTCGGCTTGTCCTCGGTGATTGCCGCCATGGGAGGGCTGTTCGAATGGCTGCGCTACGCCGGCGCCGCCTACCTGGTGTGGCTGGGCTGGAAGCTGCTGCGCAGCTCCGGTGAAATGGACAGCGCGGCCGCGATGCCCCGCGGCGGCTTCGTGCTGCAGGGCTTTCTCGTGCTGATGGCCAATCCCAAGGTGCTGCTTTTCTTCGGCGCCTTCATCCCGCAGTTCGTGATTCCCGAGGGCGACTACGTCGCACAGATCGTGCTGCTCGGCGTCACGGCGATGGTCATCGCGCTGCTTTCCGATGGCGCCTACGCCGTGCTGACCGGGCGCGCCGGCGCCCTGCTCTCGCGCAAGCGCATCAGGATTGTCTCGCGCGTCAGCGGCGCCTGCCTCATCGGCGGCGGGATCTGGCTCGCGCTGACCCGGGGGAGATAAGCCATGCCGGCGCACCGGCTGTGCGTGGCGCCGATGATGGACTGGACCGACCGGCACTGCCGCTACTTCCTGCGGCAGGTGTCGTCGCGCGTGCGCCTGTACACTGAGATGATCACCACCGGCGCGCTGATCCACGGCGACGTCGAGCGGCATCTCGCCTTCAGCGCCGAGGAGCACCCGCTCGCGCTGCAGCTGGGCGGCAGCGAGCCTGAGGAGCTGGCGCGCTGCGCGAAGCTCGGCGAAGCGTACGGCTACGACGAGATCAACCTCAACATCGGCTGCCCCAGCGAGCGCGTGCAGCGCGGCGCCTTCGGCGCCTGCTTGATGGCCGAGCCCGAGCTGGTGGCGCGCTGCGTGGCTGCCATCTCGGAAGTCGTTTCCATTCCGGTGACGGTCAAGCACCGCATCGGCATCGACCAGGTGCAGGAGTATTCCTTCGTCCGCGACTTCGTCGCGGCGGTCGCCGCCGCGGGCTGCCGCACCTTCATCGTGCACGCGCGCAATGCGGTGCTGAAGGGCCTGTCGCCGAAGGAAAACCGCGAGCTGCCGCCGCTCAAGTACGACTACGTGTACCGGCTGAAGCAGGACTTCCCCGAGCTTGCGATCGTGATCAACGGCGGCATCACCACCTGGGTCGAGATCACCACCCACCTCGCCTACGTGGACGGCGTGATGCTGGGCCGCGCGGCGTATCACAACCCGTGGCTGCTGGCCGATCCGGGCAAGACCCGCGCCGATGTGGTGCGCGCCATGTATTCCTACGCGAAATCCGTCGACTCGCTGCGCCACGTCACCCGCCACATGCTCGGTCTTTACCACGGCCACAAGAAGGCGCGCCTGTGGCGGCGCATGCTGTCCGACTCCGAGCGGCTGCGGCCCAACCGGCCCGAGCTGCTGCTCGAGGCGCTGGAGCTCGTCGAAGCGCCCGGCTACACGGCGTTCACGCCGGTTGCAGCCTGATCAGAGCGCGTAATCAGGGACAGACCACGTTTCTGTGGCTGAAAACGTGGTCTGTCCCCGATTCTGGGGGTTATGATTCCGAGCTCCACAGGCTCCCTACCGGAACCCGCCATGAGCGCCATTCCCAAGCCGATCCAAACCGCCGTCCGCGACCGCGTCAGCAAAGAAGAATGGCAGATGCGCGTGGACCTCGCCGCGGCCTACCAGCTCGCGCACCTGTACAAGTGGACCGACCTCATCTACACGCATTTCTCCGCGCGCGTGCCGGGCACCGAGGATTTCCTGATCAACCCGTACGGCCTGATGTTCGACGAGATCACGGCGTCCAACCTGGTGAAGATCGACTGGAACGGCAAGATCCTGGACGACCCGCTCGGCATGGGGGTGAACGAGGCCGGCTTCGTGATCCACAGCTGCGTGCACAAGGCGCGGCCGGAGGTGGCCTGCGTGATCCACACGCATACGCGCGCCGGCGTGGCGGTGTCCGCGATGAAGTGCGGCCTGCTGCCGATCAGCCAGCACGCCATGATGATCCAGGCGAACGTCGCCTACCACGACTACGAGGGCATCGCGCTCTACCTGGAGGAGCAGGAGCGCATGGCGCGCGACCTGGGCAAGACCGCCAAGGCGATGATCCTGCGCAACCACGGCCTGCTCGCGCTCGGCACGACGGTGCGCGAGGCCTTCGAGGTGATGTACTACCTCGACTGCGCCTGCCAGATCCAGATCGACGCCTGCGCCGGCGGCCTGCACAACGTCCAGCTCATGTCGGCGGCGGCGGCCAAGACTTCCAGCGAGCAGTTCAACCGCCCCAACCGCCCGGCGCACCACAAGGACTGGCCGGCGCTGCTGCGCATGCTCGAGCGCCGCGGCGTCAGGTACGCTGAATAAACAAGTTCAGCTTCGCTGAACGGCGGCAATGCGGCCGCGCTGCAGCTGCAGCACCGTCGCCACCGACAGCAGCATGCAGCCGAAGATCACGTAGAACACGCCCTGCGGCATGCCGTGGTCGATGAGCATGCCGTAGAACACCGGCATGGCGAGCGACCCCACGTCCAGCCCGGAATACACGAAGCCGTAGACCCTGCCCGCCGCCCCGGGTGGCGTGGCCGCGCGCACGATGAGGTCGCGCGACGGGTAAGTGACGCCGGCGAAGAAGCCGGTGAGCGCCAGCACCACCGGCAGCGCGGCGCCGGAAACCGCGCCGGCGGCGATCGGCAGCACGCAAAGCGCCGCCACCAGCAGACCGCCCACCGCCACGAGGTCGTGGCGCGGCACGCGTGTCGCCACCACGCCCCCGGCGAGCATCCCGCCGGCGTTGCCCAGCATGTAGGCGGTGATGGCCGAAGCGGCGAGCGCCGTGCTCAGCCCGAACTGCATCTGCATGGCGGCGATGCCGAAGCTCGACAGGCCGACGTAGCTCGCGCCCCAGATGGCGAAGAAAGCGAAGCACACGAGCACCGGGAAGGAGCGCAGCACGCGCGCGTCGTGCGCCATCGGCTGCCTGCGCTGGGGCGGCTGGGCGACGTGCAGGAGGTGCGAGTGGGCAAGCAGCACGATCAGCACCACGGCCCCCACCGCCGCGGTGGCGAGCAGCGCCGCATGCCACCCGTACAGGGCCGCCACCCCGGCGCTGAACACCGGCGCGGCCGCGAAGCCGAGCTGGCCCGCCACCCCGTGCGCACTGAAAGCGTAGCCGAGGTTGGATTGCGACACGCGGCCGTTCAGGATGGAGAAGTCGGCGGGATGGAACACGCTGTTGCCGACACCCATCACCACCGCGCCCAGCGCAAGCAGCGGCGCGCCGCCCGCCAGGCTCATGAGCACGGCGCCCAGCGTCATCAGGCCGACCCCGCCGAGCAGCACGCCGCGCCCGCCGATGCGGTCCACCACGAACCCGGCGAACGGCTGCAGCACCGCGGACACGGCAAAAAACAGCATCATCACCACGCCCAGCGCGGAGAACGACACGTCCAGCTCGCGGCTCATCAGCGGAAACAGCGGCGCGAGCGCGAGCTGGAAAAAATGGCTTACCGCGTGGGCGCCGGCCACGAGGCCGATGGTCACCGCGTCCTTCTTCATTTCAGCCGGTCCACGAATCCGGTTACGGCGGCCACGGTCCGGTCGGGCTGGTCGCGAAACGGCGTGTGGCCGCAATCGTCCAGCTTCAGGAGCTCGCACGGGCCGCCGACATGGCGCGCGATCTCGTCCAGCTGCGCCATTGTGCCGTATTCGTCGGCGTAACCCTGGATGGCGAGCAGCGGAACGCGAATTTTCGGCAGGTAATCCTCGCGGATATCCCAGCGCTTGAAGTTCTCCTGCGTCCACACGTCGGCCCAGCCGTAGAACGTCTTGCGCGCGTCGCGGTGGTAGCGCCCCAGCTTCTCGGGAAGATCGGTGGTTTCGAACACCACCTTCGCCTTCTCGATCGAGGAAAGGCACACCGGCTCGATGAACACGTGCGGCGCCATGGCCACCACGCCGCGCGCGCGATGGCCGGCGCCGGCGTGGATGAGCGCGATCGAGGCGCCGTCCGAATGGCCGACAAGAATGACATCCTCCAGGGAAAGCGAGCGGCGCAGCTCCGGCAAAAAGCTCAAGGCTTCCTCGTGCATGAAGCGCTCGGTGCGCCGCGGCTCCTGCAGCACCTCCGACTGGCCGTAGCCGTAGCGGTCGTACACCAGCGCCGGACAGCCGGTGGCGGCGGCGACGCGGGCGGGAAAATCGCGCCACTGGCGTATCGAGCCCAGGCCCTCGTGCAGGAACACCAACACCGGCGCGCTGCGCGACTCGCTTCCTATCCGCTCATAGCTGAGCGAACGGCCTACCGCTTCCACGAAAGGCATCGGACGAGGTTAGCACGCAGGCGATAATGGCCTTTCATGCGTTTCGCCGCGTGGCTGGTGCTGCTCGCCACCCTGTTGCTGTGGTCCGGGAACTGGATCGTGGCGCGCGCGGTGCGCGAGGACATCGCGCCCGGTATCGCGACGGCGGGCCGGCTGCTGATCGTGCTCGCGCTCCTTGCGCCCTTCGCCTTGCGCGGCTTGCGGGCGAAGTGGCCGCGGCTGAGCCGACGCGACTGCGCCATCCTCGCTGCCATGGGATTCACCGGCGGCGGCCTGCACCTGGCGCTGCAATGGCTCGGGCTGCACTACACCACGGCCACCAGCGGCATCCTGTACCTCTCCACCACCCCGATCTTCATCCTGCTGATGGCGGCGCCGCTGCTGGGCGAGCGCATCGGCCTGCACCAGTGGCTCGGCGTGGCCGTCTCGTTCGGCGGGGTCTACCTCATCGCCACGCAGGGACGCCCGGCGCTGCTCGCGTTCAATCGCGGCGACATGATGGCGCTCGCCTCGATGGTGATGTGGGCGGGCTACACCATCCTGCTGCGCCTGCGGCGCGATCCGCTGGATACGGCCGAGCTGCTGATCACGGTGTGCGGCTTGGGGCTGCTGTTCATGGCGCCCTGGATCGCCTTCGAGATCGCGGCACGCCCGATCCCGCGCCTGAACGCGGCGGGCGCGGCCGCGGTGCTGTATTCCGCGATCGGCTCGCTGCTGCTCGCCTACATCGGCTGGGGCTACGTGGTGAAGCGGCTGGGCGCGGCGCGCGCCGGCGCCACGCTGCACCTCATGCCGGCCCTCGGCGTGCTGCTCTCGGCAATCTTCCTCGGCGAGTATCCGCAGTGGTTCCACTTCGCCGGCATCGGCCTGGTGCTCGCCGGAGTGGGCCTGTCGAGCGCTAAAGCCTCATCGGCTTCCAGTAGCCGGTGAGCTCGAGGTAGCCGCGCCCGACGGCCCGCGCGCCGCGATAGGCGGTCACCGCGCCTTCCCAGTAGATGGTGCCGGTGCTCGCGCGCGAATCGAGCTCCTGGTCGTCCATCAGCGGCTCCAGGCGCAGGCCGTTCACTTCCATGGACACCGGGTACTCGACGCCGGTGCGCGGCGAGCGCCATAGCCGCAACGGCTTCATCGACACGCCCGGCGGCGCGAAATGCGTGCGGCCCGCGCGGTCGCGGATGCGAAACGCCATGAGCGATGCGCCGTCGTCCAGATTGATGCCGGCCCAGTCCCAGCCGGCTGCCTCGGGCGCAAGGTAGGCGCTCGACCATTCGTGGTCGAG
>DATACE010000121.1:0-3771 GCA_036259215.1 Burkholderiales bacterium
CCGAGCGCATCGAAGTGCTGATCCATCCGCAGAGCATCGTGCATTCGATGGTGGAGTACGTCGATGGCTCGGTGATCGCGCAGCTGTCCAACCCGGACATGCGCGTGCCGATCGCCCATGCGCTCGCCTATACGCAACGCATCGCCTCGGGGGCTCGCCCGCTCGACCTGGCGGCGCTGCAGGATCTGTCCTTCGAGCGGCCGGACCACCAGCGCTTTCCCTGCCTGCCGCTCGCGTACGCCGCGCTGCGCGCCGGCGGCACCGCGCCGGCGGCGCTCAACGCCGCCAACGAGGTGGCGGTGGAGGCGTTCCTTGCCGGCCGCCTGCCGTTCGGCGCGATCGCGCGGGTCATCGACGGAACCTTGCACAGCATGGCGATGACGCAGGCTGAAACGCTTCCCGAAATCCTCGAAACCGACGCCCTGGCGAGGCGCAAGGCGGGCGAGCGCATCGGCATGGCGCGCGCCGCATGAGCTTTCTGCATACGCTGATCGCCTTCATCGTCGCGCTCGGCGTGCTGATCGTGGTGCACGAATACGGGCATTACCTGGTCGCCCGCCTGTGCAATGTGAAGGTGCTGCGCTTTTCGGTCGGCTTCGGGCGGCCCATCGCCGTGTGGCGACGGGGCGCCGACCGCACAGAATGGGTGATCGCCGCGGTGCCCTTCGGCGGCTACGTGAAGATGCTCGACGAGCGCGAGGGCCCGGTCGCGCCGCAAGAGGTGGGCCGGGCGTTCAACCGCCAGAGCGTGTGGCGGCGCTTTCTCATCGTGGTGGCCGGCCCGGCGTTCAATTTCCTGTTCGCCATCCTGGTGTATGCGGGCCTCTTCATGTACGGGTTGCCCGAGGCGCGCCCGGTGCTGGCCGAGCCGCCCGCGGGCAGCCCGGCGGCGGCGGCCGGCCTGCACGCCGGCGATACGGTGCGCGCCATCGACGGCGAGCCGATCGAGACCTGGCAGGACCTGCGCTGGCGCGTGCTGCAGGCCGCCCTGCAGCAGCGCACCGTGCGTCTCGAGACGGTGGGCGAGCGCGGCCATATCGGCGAGCTCACGCTCGACCTCTCCGGCTATCCGACCGACGAGGTGGATCGCGACGCGCTCGAGGGCGTGGGCCTGCGCCTGCTGCGGCCGCGGCTCGACCCGGTGCTCGGCCAGGTGGTGGCGGGCGGCCCCGCCGCGCGCGCCGGGCTCGCCGCGGGCGACCGCGTGGTCAGCATCCACGGCAAGCCGGTGGATTCCTGGGAGGCGCTGGTCGGCGCCATACGCGCGCATCCCGGCCAGCCGATGTCGCTGCTGGTGGAAAGAGACGGCGCGACGCGCTCGATCGAGGTCGTCCCCGAGGCGGTGAGCTCGGGCGAGGAGCGCATCGGGCGCATCGGCGCCGGGCCGCAGGTGCCGCAGGCGCACGCCGACCGGGTGCTGATCCGCGTCCAGCACGGGCCGCTCGAAAGCTTCGCCCGGGCGGTGGCCAAGACCTGGGACATCTCGGTGTTCAGCTTGAGGATGCTCGGCCGCATGCTGCTCGGCCAGCTTTCGTGGAAGCACCTTTCCGGTCCGGTGACGATCGCCGATTTCGCCGGCCAGTCGGCGCAGATGGGCTGGATACCCTACGTGACCTTCCTCGCGCTGATCAGCATCAGCCTCGGCGTGCTCAACCTGCTGCCGATCCCGCTGCTCGACGGCGGGCACCTCATGTACTACGCGATAGAAATCATCAAGGGCAAGCCGGTCTCCGAGCGCGCCATGGAGCTCGGGCAGCGGGTGGGCCTTGCGCTGCTGCTGGTGGTCATGGCGTTCGCCTTCTACAACGACTTGAACCGTCTGTTCACTGGTTAGATGCGCGGCTAGATGCTGCTCAAGGCGCTAGTCCTCGCTGCAGCGTTGTGCCTTGCGCTGGCGTCCGCGGGCGCTGCCGCGCAGGGCTTCGAGCCGTTCGTGGTGAAGGATATCCGGGTCGAGGGCCTGCAGCGCACCGAGCCGGGCACCGTCTTCAGCTATCTGCCGGTCAGGGTGGGCGAGACCATGAGCGAGGAAAAGGCGCAGGCGGCGCTGCGCGCGCTCTACGCCACAGGCTTCTTCGCCGACGTGCGCCTCGAGGTCGAGAACGGCGTGCTGGTGGTGTTCGTGCAGGAGCGCCCTGCGGTCGCCCAGATCGATTTCTCGGGGATGAAGGAGTTCGAGCCCGAGGCGGTGCGCAAGGTGCTGCGCGAGCAGGGCCTGGCCGAGGGGCGCATCTTCGACCGCTCGGTGCTGGGCAACGCGGAGCAGGAGCTCAAGCGGCAGTATCTCTCGCGCGGGCTGTACGCCGCCGAGGTGCAGACCACGGTCACGCCGCTCGAGCGCAACCGCGTGGGCGTCAACATCGCGGTCACCGAAGGCGAGGTGGCCAAGATCCGCGGCATCAACATCGTGGGCGCCGAGGCCTTCCGCGAGAGCGAGCTGCTGAGCCTGTTCGTGCTGCGCACGCCCGGGTGGCTCACCTGGTACACCAAGCACGACCGCTACGCGCGCGACAAGCTGGCCGCGGACCTGGAGACGCTGCGCTCGCATTACCAGAACCGCGGCTACCTCGACTTCGCCATCGAGTCGACGCAGGTCTCCATCACGCCCGACCGGCGCGACATCTACATAACCGTGAACATCAACGAAGGCGAGCGCTACACCGTGTCCGACGTGCGCCTGTCGGGACAGATGCTGGTGCCGCGCGAGGAGCTGGAGAAGCTGCTGCAGCTCAAGCCCGGCGACGTGTTCTCGCGCGAGAAGCTGGCGGCGAGCACCAAGGCGATCGCCGATCGCCTGGGCAACGACGGCTATGCCTTCGCCAACGCCAACGCCATCCCGGAGGTGGACAAGGACAAGCGCACCGTCGCCTTCAACGTGGTCATCGACCCGGGGCGGCGCGTCTACGTGCGCCGCATCGACGTGGCGGGCAACACCCGCACGCGCGACGAGGTGATACGGCGCGAGCTGCGCCAGTTCGAGGGCGCCTATTACGACGCATCCAAGATCCAGCTGTCGCGCCGGCGCATCGACCGCACCGGGTTTTTCAGCGAAGTGACCGTCGATACCCAGCCGGTGGAGGCGAGCCCCGACCAGATCGACGTCACCTACACCGTGAGGGAACGCCCTACCGGCTCGCTGCTGGTCGGCATCGGATTCTCCAGCGTGGAGCAGTTCGCCGTGTCGGCCTCGATCCGGCAGTCGAACGCCTTCGGCACCGGCAAGTTCGTCGCCGCGACCATCAACAGCGGCCGCGTCAACACGGTGTACGCGCTGTCCTACCACAATCCCTACTACACGGTCGACGGCGTCAGCCAGGGCTTCGACGTGTACAAGCGCGAGACCGACGCCTCCACGCTGTCGGTGGCGCCGTACTCGACCGACGCGCTGGGCGGCGGGGTCAAGTTCGGCTATCCGATCTCGGAGGTGACTTCGGTCGATTTCGGCCTCAACCTCGAATCGGTCAAGCTCACCACCTTCGCCAACAGCCCGCAGCAGTACCTGAGCTTCGTCGAGAGCTTCGGCAACGAATACCGCTATGGCGCCCTGACCAGCGGATGGCAGCGCGACACGCGCGACAGCGTGATCCTTACCACCGCGGGGAACTTCATGCGCGCGAGCGCCGAGTTCGCCACCGGGGACCTGAAGTACTACCGACTCAACTACCAGCACCAGTGGTTCTACCCCCTGTCGCGCGACTACACCTTCATGCTGAGGGGCGACCTGGGCTA
This sequence comes from Burkholderiales bacterium, assembly GCA_036259215.1. Lineage (GTDB taxonomy): Bacteria > Pseudomonadota > Gammaproteobacteria > Burkholderiales > SG8-39 > SCGC-AG-212-J23. Next base: position 3,730 of record DATACE010000121.1, read on the forward strand.
TGCCGGCGGCCTGGGCGGCCGGCCGCTGCCGTTCTTCAAGGC
>DATACE010000122.1:0-10400 GCA_036259215.1 Burkholderiales bacterium
CTGCCAGAGCGACTGGCGCGGCGTGCTGGCGGCGGCCACGCTGAAGGAGATGGGCTTGCGCAACGTATTCCACCTCGCCGGCGGCTACGGCGAGTGGCGCAAGTCGGGCGCCCCGACCGGGGCACGGCCGGAAAAGAAGAAATAGCTTACTTCGATTTGCCTAGCGTGTCGGCGGCGTGCGCGCCCCGCCCGCCCATGGGCTTTTCGTCGCCGGAGGTCGTATCCTTGCGCGTCTGGCGCTCCATCTCGGCGTTGAGCTCGGCGCCGATCAGCACGGCGTACGAAGACAGCAGGAACCACATGAGCAGGATGACGATGGCGCCGACCGAGCCGTAGGTCTCGTTGTAGCTGCCGAATCGCGTGACGTAGATGGAGAACAGCACCGAGCCCGCGATCCACAGCAGCGTGGCGACCACCGCGCCCCAGCTCACCCAGCGCCAGCGCGGCTCCTCGCGGCTAGGTCCATAGCGGTACACGATGGCGAGCCCGAGCATCACGGTGACCAGCAGGACGAGGATCCCTGCGGCCGACACCAGCCATTTCATACCCTCGCCCAAGCCCAGGAATTTGAGCACGATGGGCAGCGCGATGACGATCGACATGGCGATGATGGTGCCAAGGATGGCCGCGAGCGTCAGCAGCAGCGCGGTGCCGTAGAAGCGGATCGCGCCGCGCTTTTCCTCTTCGTCGTACGCGACGTTCAGGGCCTCCATCAGGGTGCGCATGCCGGCCGAGGCGCTCCACAGGGCGACCAAAATTCCGACGACTGCCCCGATGCCCAGCGCCGTGCTGTCGGTGGTCGTAAGGTCGTGAAGCTGGCCGAGCAAAATGTCGGCCGCCTGGGGCGGCAGCACACCGCTCAGCGCCGCCGCCTGCTGCTCTACCTGCGCCGGGTCGAAGGCGAGGCCGTAGATCGCCACCAGCGCAATGAGGCCGGGAAAGATGGCCAGCAGGCCGTAGAACGCCACGCCCGCGGCGATGATCGACAGGCGGTCCTCCTTCACCTGATCCTTCACGCGCCAGAGGATGTCCTTCCAGCCGCTCGCCGGGATGTCCTTCGGCGTGCGGGCCTCGCGGCCGCGGCCGCCGAACCTCTCTGCAGATGTAGCTTGTGCCATGCGGGCGAGGTCAGCAAGAATTACGCCCATGCTTACGCTCCGGGGAATCGACCATGTGGTGCTGCGCGTGCGCGACATCGACGCGATGCGTCGTTTTTATTGCGACGTCCTGGGAGCGGAGCACGTGGCGTGGCGTCCGGAGCTGCGCCTTTCGCACCTGCGCGCCGGCAGCTCGATGATCGACCTGGTGCTGGCCGACGGGCCGCGGGAGGGAGAAAACATGGACCACTTCTGCCTGCGCGTGGAGCCGTTCGACGCGCAGGCCATCATGGCCCACCTGCAGCGCCACGGCGTCGCGCCTGGCGAAATCCGCCCGCGCTTCGGTGCCGAGGGCAACGGGCCGTCGATCTACCTCACCGATCCCGAAGGCAACACGGTCGAGCTCAAGGGCCCATCCGACGGCAAGCCGCCGCCTCAGTCGTAGACGACGAGGCAGCGCGCCTCGATGCTCTCGCGCAGCGGCGCGTGCGGCGGAATGTCGGGCAGGTCGAAGGCCGCGTGGGGCACGTAGCGCGCGCTGTCCTCGCTCGAATCATATTGCTTGAACACCATGGCCTCGTGGCGGTCCATGCGCGGGAAATAGTGCCAGGCGTGGCGCCGGGAATGCCGCACGAGGTGGATCTCGCCGCTGCGCCCGGGGTAGTGGATGTCGCTCGCCACCAGGTCCTGGGGCGCCACGCTGCGCGCGTCGCACACCGCAAGCGGTGTGTCGAGCACGGCTCCTCCGATCGAGCGCCATACGTTCAGGATCGCGAAGCGCCGTTGCGGCGATCCTTTCCACACCAGGGCGAGGCGGCGCCGGGCGGAGGCTTCGGTGTAATCGTTATGTACGCGTCCCGCCGCGCCGGGCTGCCGGCCGTCGCCGTGGCGGCCGAAGCTGAGCGGGGCGCGGTTCGCCTCGCGCCGGCGCACCTGGTGGTCGAACACGTACGCATGGCGTGCGCCGGTCGCCTCGAGCGCGAGCCGAGCCACCTCCGGGTAGTACAGGCGCTTGACCGCCTCATCGTCGCGGAAGTCGCGCACCGTGCTTCGCGCCTCGCGCAGCTCGAAGCCTTCGAGCTCTATCGACGGCGCCGCGCCGCGCGCATCGGCGATAGCCATCGCGTGGCTCGTGAACCTGCAATTGTGCTGCGGGCCGCCGTTGGGCGGCGCATACATGTAATGCCATGGCCGCTCGCCCGTGGGCTCCAGGTACGTAAGGTGCGCTTGCATGGCGCCCATTGGAACGCCGACGCGGCGCGCCGCTCAAGCGAAATGCAGGTCTGCTTCGCATGCGCGGCTCGCATGAATGGCCGGATAATGGCCGCGTGCCTACGCTCTCCCTCCTGGAAACCCGCGTGCTCGGCACGCTCGTCGAGAAGCAGCACACCGTTCCCGACACTTATCCGCTCAGCCTCAACGCCCTGGTGGCCGGCTGCAACCAGAAAACCAGCCGCTCGCCTGTCATGGAGGTGAGCGAGGCCGAGGTGCAGGCGGCCCTGGACAGCCTGAAAAGCGCCCACTTCGTGATGGAAACCAGCGGCGGGCGCGTGGCGCGCTACTCGCACAACCTTGAGCGCGTCCTGCGCGTGCCTCCGCAATCGGCCGCGCTGCTCACCGTGCTGATGCTGCGAGGCCCGCAGACCGCCGGCGAGCTGCGCATCAGCACCGAGCGCCTGCATCGCTTCGCCGACATCTCGGCAGTGGAGGGCTTCCTGCAGGAGCTCGCCGCGCGCCCCGAGGGCCCCCTCGTGGTCCAGCTGCCGCGCCTGCCCGGGGCCCGCGAGAACCGCTGGGCGCATCTTTTGAGCGGCACCCCAGCCATGGAAGCGCCGGAAGTGAAAAGGCAGACCGGCCTGGAAGCGAGGGTGGCGCGGCTGGAGGAGGAGGTTGCGGCGCTCAGGGGTGAGCTGGAGCGGCTGAAGGCTTCCCCTGGCGCTCAGTAGCGGCGTAAACTTTTCTCTCCCTACCAGAGGAGAGGGTCACCATGGATCGAATCTTCAATCGCCGTCACTTCCTGGCGAGCTCCACGGCGGTGCTCGCGCTCGCCGGCTTGCGGCCGGGCTTCGCCCAATCCGCAGCGCTCAAGGTCCCCGCGGTCGACACGCTCGTCGTGCGGGTGCTGGTCGACAGCAGCTTCGATACGCCCAAGCCGCCGGCGTCCAAGCTGGTGCGGGTGCGCCGCTCGCCGCTCATGTCGGCGCAGGACTATCGCAAGGCGCTGCACAACGAGTGGGGCCTGTCGCTCGCGCTCGAGTCGCGCATCGGCGGCGATGCGAGGCACCTGATGCTGGACTACGGCTACACGCCCGATGCGCTGATGAACAACATGGAGATCATGGGTGTCGACGCCTCGAAGATGCGCGCGCTCATCATGAGCCACGGACACTTCGACCATTTCGGCGGGCTGGTCGCGTTCCTCGAGAAGCACCGCGCGAAGCTCCCCGCGCAGCTCACCCTCTACGCCGGCGGCGAGGACAACTTCTGCAACCGCAAGACCGCGAGCGGCGCGCCCGGGCACTTCAGCGACTGGGGGGTGCTCGACCGGCGCGAGGTGGAGCGGCTGAACGTGAAGATCGTGAAATGCGAGCAGCCGACGGTGATCGAGGGCCACGCCTTCACCACCGGCAGCATCGCGCGGCGCAGCTTCGAGAAAGTGCTGCCCAACACGCGGGTATCGTTCCGCAAAGGCGCCGACGGCGTCGGCTGCGACATGCCCGAGGCCGACGCCAAGGCCCAGGGGCAGTTCGTGGCCGACGAGCACCTGCACGAGCACGCCACCTGCTTCAACGTCAAGGACCGCGGCCTGGTGGTGATCTCCTCCTGCGGTCATGCCGGGATCGTGAATACCGTGCGCCAGGCGATGGAGGTGTCCGGAGTGACGAAGGTGCACGCGGCAATGGGCGGATTCCACCTTTTCCCGGCGCCGGACGATTACGTGAAGCGCACGGTCGCCGAGCTGCGCGAGCTCGGCACCGAGGTGATCGTGCCGCTGCATTGCTCGGGACCCGGCATGGTGAACGCGCTGCGCGAGATGGCGCCCGACCGGCTGATTCCGTCCACCACGGGAACGGAGTTCACATTCGGCGCGTAGCCGCTGCCCTGGCAGGGGCGGCCGCGCTCTGCCTCGCGCTGCCCCTGCCGGCCGATGAGCCGCGCCGCGCCGGGGCGGCGCAGCTCATGAACGAGCTGATGTCCGGAAGCTCGCAGGTCGGCGGGCCGTTCGCGCTGCCGGACCAGTGGGGCAAGACGCGCTCGCTCGCCGATTTCCGGGGCAAGCTCGTGCTGCTGTATTTCGGCTTTGCCTCCTGCCCGGACGTCTGCCCCACCGACCTCGCGGTCATCGGCGAGGCGTTGCGCCGGCTCGGCCCGCAGGCCGAAGAGGTGCAGCCCCTATTCATCACGTTGGATCCGCTGCGCGATACCCCTGAGGTGCTAAGGGAATATGTCGCCGCCTTCCACCCCAGCTTCGTCGCGCTGCGCGGCAGCGAGGCCGAGACGCGCGACATCGCCACCCGCTATAAGGTTTTCTTCGAGAAGGTTTCCCAGGGCCAGGGCTACGCCATCGACCACATGGCGTTCACCTTCGTGCTCGACCGCGAGGGGCGCTATGTCGCCTTCCTGCCGCCGGGCACGCGGGCCGAGCGCATGGTCGCCATGGTGCGCCAGGTCCTCTGACGCGGAATGGTTCTTGCGTCGTCCCGGGCTCACTCCGGGAGAAATCACCATGATCCATGGAAGGAAAATCGCCATCCTCGTCGCCGAAGGCTTCGAGCAGTCCGAGATGGTCGAGCCGCGCAGGGCGCTCGAGCAGGCCGGCGCGGAGACCGAGATCGTGTCGCCGGCACAGGGCGAAGTGCAGGGCTGGAATCACTTCGACAAGGCCGACCGCTTCCACGTGGACGTGCCGCTGGAGGAGGCGCAGGCCGAGCACTACGACGCGCTGCTTCTCCCCGGCGGCGTCGCCAACCCCGACCAGCTGCGCACGCAGCCGAAGGCAGTGCAGTTCGCCAAGCAGTTCGTCGAGGCCGGCAAGCCGGTCGGCGTCATTTGCCACGGGCCCTGGACGCTCATCGAGGCGGGCGTGGTCAAGGGCCGCACCATTACATCCTGGCCGTCGCTGCGCACCGACCTCGTGAATGCCGGGGCGAAGTGGGTGGACCAGGAAGTCGTCACCGACCGTGGCCTGGTCTCCAGCCGCAAACCCGCCGACCTGCCTGCCTTCACCCGCAAGCTCATCGAGGAAATCGAAGAGGGCAGCCACGCCGGCCGCACGGCGCGCGCCGGCGCCGAGCAGCGCGTGCCGCGCTGAGCGTTTAGGATCTGCCTTCGCCGCGGGCGCGCTTGACGAACAGGATTACGGCGGCCGGCAGGTGCACGGCGCCGAAGCCGGCCAGGAAGGCGAGCAGCCTGCTCGCGTAGTCGGTTCCGTAGGTGGCGGCAATCACATAGCCGAACGCGATGCCGACCGCCACGAGCAGCGCCCGCGTGGCAAGCACATTCGAGCGCCGGGCGGTATGGCGCGGCAGGCGGTATTGCGCGTAGCCTGCGAGGGGCAGCAGGATGGCGGCGAGAAGCATGAGGGGCAGCATCGACGTGGAGAGCACGCACGCCTGGCAGCAAGATTCGATCCGCGGAGCATTCCGCGGCTTGCGCTCGTCCGCGCCGTTCTGGTCGCTGCGCTACCACGAGGAAACCCGCGAGGTGCTGGCGGTGCGCCAGGACACGCTTGAGCCGCCGCGCCTGTCCATCGACCGAGGCGCCATGCTCAGCGCGGTGACCGAGGGCGGCTACGGCTACTGCGCGACGAGCGACCTTTCGCCTGCCGGGCTGCAAAAGGCGCTCGACCGGGCAACGCAGTGGGCCGAAGCCACCCGCGGGCGCAGCGTGCTGCGCTTGGATCCGAAGGTGATGGCCGCACCGCGCGGCGAATATTCCGGTAGTCGACAAGAGACAAAGCCAGACCGGAGAAGCCTCATCGACCTGCTCCGCGAAGAATGCAGACGCGCGAAAATCGACGCGCGCATCGTCGAGCGCTATGCAGTGCTCGAGCTCGTGGAAGAGGAGCGCGTGCTCCTTACCAATACCGGCGGCGACGTGCGCCAGCGCTTTCGCTTCACCCTGCCGCACATGCGCGTCACTGCGAACCGGGGCGTCGACACGCAGTCGCGCAGCCTGGAGCATGCGCAGCAGGGCGGCCTGGAGCAGATCGCCCGCTCCGGGCTCGAGGGCTGCGGCCAGCGGCTGGCGGCGGAGGCGCTGCAGCTCCTTGACGCGCCCGATTGCCCGTCGGGCCGCATGGACCTCGTGCTGATGCCCGACCAGATGATGCTGCAGATCCACGAGTCCATCGGCCATCCGCTGGAGCTCGACCGCATCCTGGGCGACGAGCGCAATTATGCCGGCACGAGCTTCGTCACGCCGGAGATGATCGGCACCTACCGCTACGGCTCGGAGCTTCTCAACGTCACCTACGACCCGACGCGGCCCGAGGAGCTTGCGAGCTTCGCGTTCGACGACGAGGGTGCGCAGGCGCGAAAGGTCCATCTCATCAAAGACGGCATCCTGGTTTCGCCGCTCGGCGGGCCGGCGGTGGCCAATTCCCGGGCGAGCGGCTGGAACCGGCCACCGATCCACCGCATGGCGAACCTGAATGTCGAGCCCGGGACAGGCACGCTCGCGCAGATGATCGGTGCGGTGGAGCGCGGCGTGCTGATGCGCACCAACGTGTCCTGGTCGATCGACGACTCGCGCAACAAGTTCCAGTTCGGCTGCGAGTGGGGCGAGCGCATCGAGAACGGCCGGCTTACCGGCGTGGTGAGGAATCCGAATTACCGCGGCGTGTCGGCCACCTTCTGGCGCAGCTTGAAGATGGTCGGCGACGCCTCGACTTTCGAAGTGCACGGCACGCGCTACTGCGGCAAGGGCGAGCCCAACCAGGGCATCCATTGCGGCCACGCGGCGCCGGCCTGCCTTTTTTCGGACGTGGATGTTTTCGGCGGAGAACCGGCATGACGCAATCGGCATCGGGCTACAGCCTCGACCCTCTTCCCTACGAAGTGAAAAAGCAGCTCGCCATGAAGCTCACGCCGGCGGAGCGGGACGTGCTCCTGCTGCACGGCACCGAGCCGCCGTTCTGCGGCTCGCTGCTGAACAACAAGGGCAAGGGCGTATATACCTGCCGGCTGTGCGGGCTGCCGCTGTTCCGCTCCGACACCAAATTCGAGTCGGGCACCGGCTGGCCCAGCTTCACCGAGCCGTTCGATGCGCAGCACGTTCATGAGGTGAGCGACAAAAGCCACGGCATGGTGCGCACCGAGGTGCGCTGCGCGCGCTGCGAAGGCCACCTGGGGCACGTGTTTCCTGACGGGCCGCCGCCCACCGGCCAGCGCTATTGCCTGAACTCGGCCTCGCTGCAGTTCACGCCCGAGGGCGAGCCGCTGCCGAAAAAGGTTTGAAGGAAGCATTTTTCGAGCTGAGCGAGCGCCTGGCCCGCGACCTGCGCGCGGGCGAGGTGCTGCTGTGCGGCTTTGCGGGCGAGCGTTCCGACTTCGTGCGCTTCAACCTCGGCAAGGTGCGCCAGGCCGGCAGCGTCGAGCAGCGCTCCTTGACCCTGCGCCTGGTGCGCGGCCGCACCCAGGCGTCGGCGAGCGTCGAGCTCGCCGGCACGTCGCAGGACGCCGAGCTTCTGCGCGGCGTCCTTGCCCGAGTGCGCGATTGCCTCGACGGCCTGACCGACGATCCTTGGCTGCTTATCAATGAGACGCCGCAATCCGCGATCACCGAGCGTCCCGGCGCCCTGGCACCTGCGCAAGCGGTGATGGAGCAGGCGGTGGCCGCCGCCACGGGTCGCGACCTCGTCGGCATCTATGCCGGCGGTACCACGTACCGCGGCTTCGCCAACTCGCTCGGCCAGCGCAACTGGCACGCGGTGGACAGCTTCAACTTCGACTGGAGCCTGTACCTGCAGGCCGACCAGGCGGCAAAGAGCGGCTACGCCGGATTCTCGTGGGAGGCCGACGCTTTCAGGCACAAGCTCGACGCCGCGGGCGGCCAGCTCGAGCTTCTCAAGCTGCCTGCCCGCGCCGTCGAGCCCGGCGAATACCGCGCTTACCTGGCGCCGCGCGCGCTCGAGGAACTGACCGGATTGCTCTCCTGGGGCGGCTTCTCCGCGCGCGCCCGCGCCACCCGGCAAAGCCCGCTTTTGCGCATGCAGGAAGGCGCCGGCCTGTCCGAGAAGGTAACCCTCACCGAGAACACGGCCGAGGGCGTGGCGCCGGGCTTTCAGGGCGACGGCTTCCCCAAGCCGCCATCGGTCACGCTCATTGCATCCGGCAGGCTCGGCGACGCCTTGGTGTCGCCGCGCTCGGCCAAGGAATACGGCCTCGCCACCAACGGCGCCGGCGGCGGCGAAAGCCCCGATGCGCTCGACCTCGCGCCCGGCCATCTGGAGGAGCGCGACATTCTCGCAGCCCTGGACACCGGCCTGTACATCAGCAACCTCTGGTACCTCAACTTCTCCGACCGGCCCGCCGGGCGCATCACGGGCATGACGCGCTTCGCCACCTTCTGGGTCGAGCGCGGCCGCATCGCCGGCCCGGTGCGGCCCATGCGGTTCGACGACTCGATCTACCGCATGCTCGGCGACAACCTGCTCGACCTCACGCGCGAGCGCGACCTTCTTCTCGATCCCTCCACCTACGGCGGGCGCTCCACCGCGAGCTCACGCCTCCCTGGCGCGCTGCTGAGCAGCCTGCGGTTCACCTTGTGACGAGACCCATGAATGAGTAGACGAGATTTGACGCGTAGCTACCCCCGTGCGCAGTTCGCCGCTAAGCTTCGCCGACTGGCGGACGCAATCGAGACAGCCGAGCCCTTCAGCATTCAGGTCGCTGGACAGAGGCTGCGGATCCCGGCCGAGGCTACGTTCAACATCGAGCACGAGCGCACCGGATCGGACGAGGAGCTTGAGTTCCAGTTGCTCTGGACACGGCAGTAGTGCTGACCGAGGGGACGCACTGAATCATGAAGATCGCCATCCTTGACGATTATCACGACACGCTGCGCACGCTGGACTGCTTCCGCAAGCTGTCGGGCCACGAGGTCGAGATCTGGAACGATCACGTCCAGGACGTGGACGCGCTGGCCCGGCGGTTGCGGGATACCGAGGCTCTGGTGCTGATACGCGAGCGCACCCAGATCCGCGCGCCGCTGCTGCATCGGCTCGACAAGCTCAGGCTGATCAGCCAGCGCAGTGTGTATCCCCACATCGACATCGAGGCGTGCACACGCCGCGGCGTCATCGTTTCGTCGAGCCAGCACCCGGGCACGCCGTCGTATGCCGCCGCCGAGCTCACATGGGGGCTGGTGCTTGCCGCCATGCGCCAGATTCCGCAACAGATGTCGGCGCTCAAAGCGGGGAAGTGGCAGATCGGCGTCGGGACCACCTTGCGGAGCAAGACCCTGGGCGTCTACGGTTACGGCAGGATCGGCAGCGTCGTCGCGGGCTACGGCAGGGCTTTTGGAATGAACGTTTTGGTCTGGGCGCGCGAAAGTTCGCTCAGGCAGGCGCGCGCCGACGGCTATGCCGTGGCATCGAGCAAGGCGGCATTCTTCTCGGAATGCGACGTGATTTCGCTTCATATGCGCCTGGTCGACGCGACCCGCGGCATCGTGACCGCGGATGACCTCGCCCGAATGAAGCCCACGGCCTTGCTGGTCAACACCAGTCGCGCCGCCCTGATTGAACCCGGCGCGCTGGTTGCCGCGCTGAAGAACGGGCGTCCGGGCATGGCTGCCGTGGACGTCTATGAAGAAGAGCCGGTACTCGACCCCCGTCATCCCTTGTTCGCAATAGATAGCGCCGTGTGCACGCCGCACATCGGCTACGTCACGCGCGACGAGTACGAAGTCCAGTTCTCGGACATCTTCGACCAGATCGTCGCCTACGCGGCCGGCAAGCCCATCAACATCGTGAATCCAAAAGTGCTGGAAAGCGGATGGAACCGAGGGAATTAGTCCAGGCCTGGGTAGACGCCTTCAACCGGGCCGATGTCTCTGCCTTGGGCGACATGTACAGCGAGGATGCCACGAACCACCAGGTCGCCGAGAGGCCCGTGGTGGGGCGTTCGGCGATTCGGGCGATGTTCGCGGCCGAGTTCGCCCGGGCGAAGATGGTCTGCATCGTGGAGAACATCTTCCAGGACGGCGACTGGGCGATCCTGGAGTGGCGCGACCCGACAGGGCTCAGGGGATGCGGCTTCTTCCACGTCATCGCGGGCAGGATCGCGTTCCAGCGCGGCT
>DATACE010000123.1:0-4123 GCA_036259215.1 Burkholderiales bacterium
GGACAGACCCCTAGGGGTCTGTCCCCTAAACCTACCGGCATACGCGTACGCGTATAAGAGCCCGGGCTCTGACCTCGATCTTGACCTTCAGGCGAGCAGCGCGCCGCAGTTGGGGATGCGCTCCTCGAGCTCGAGGAGCTCGAGCATGTTGCGCACGGTGCACACCGAAGTGGAGGTGACCGGCAGGCCGAGCATGGTCTCGGCGGCCTGGATCGCGGGCAGCGACTGCAGCTGCACGCAGGCCGACAGCACCACGGCGTCGGCGTTGGCGGTTTTCAGGCGCTTCACGTCCTCGAGCAGGCGCATCGGGTCGCGCCGGCCGACTTCCAGGTTGTCGGGAATCTCGAAGGCGATGCGGTCCAGCACCTCGATGCCTTCGTGCTCGAGGTAGGCCACCACCTTGTCGGTGAGCGGTTTCATGTACGGCGCCAGGAGCGACACCTTCTTCGCGCGCAGCCGCTTCAGGCCCTGCACCAGCGCGCCGGCCGAGGTCATGACTTTCGAGCGCGCACCGTTCTCGGCCACCACGCGGCGGAAGTCCTCCTCCACCTGCCGGTGGTAGCCGAAGCCCTGCGCCATGATCGCCACCAGGCAGGCGGTGCTCATCACGTCGACGCGCGCATCGGCGAGTTCCGCCGCGCAGCGCAGGCCCTCGCGGTTCATCGCCGCCAGCTCCTCGGCCGACACGCGCTGCATGCGCATGCGCGAGGAATGAAAAGTGAAGCGCTCCGGGAAATGCTGCTCCCGTGCGCGCAGCATGGCCGGGATCTCGGTCTCCATCGTCGTGTTGGACGACGGGACGATCTGGCCTATGCGGAAGAGTGCGGGCTTTGGTCCGGCCATGGCTGCATCCTATCAGCGCCGGCCGGCGGCGGCGCGTACAGGCGGATGCCCGCGCGGCGCACGCCCGCCGAGCGCCATGCGATGAGCGTGCCGAAGACCTTCGCGTAGACGGCGTACCCCAGGCTGCGCGAGCCGGCGCGCTGCAGCGCAAGCGAAGTCGCGTCGTCGGCCTCGACGAAGCTCACCGAGGCGCGCCGCCCGCGCCACAGCTCCGTGCGGTCGGCGAGCGCGTGCAGCGCCGACAGGACGCGCTGCCGGCGGTAGCCCGGCCGCACGAAGCTCTTGTGCGAATAGCGCAAGTCGGCGTCGACGTACGCGAGCCAGGTATAGCCGAGCAGGCGGCCGCCCTCGACCGCGCCCAGGCAGACGGCGCCGAGCGCAAACTCGCTGCGCACCCATGCCTCGTCCAGCTCGAGCGCCGTGTCCACCGCGAAGGCGAGCACCTCGTCCTGGGCAAGCACCCGGCATGCCACGTTGCGGTGGCAGCGCGGCGCAAACGCGCCCTCGCCCGGCCGGTGCTGCAGCACCTGTACCCGGGTGATGCCGAAGGCGCGGCTCAGGCGCACGAGAATCCGGCTCCCGCGCGCGCCGTGCCGGCCGAGGCGAACGCGCGGAAGCGGCCGCGCCATTTGACGTAGCCGGCATAGCCCGCGCGCCGCCAGCCGGCGGCGGCAAAGGCGCGCAGCGAAGGCGCGTTGTCCGGGGCGACGAAGCACACGCCGAGCTCGCGGCCGCGCCGCGGGCACAGCTCGGCGCCGCGCGCCAGCAGCGCGCGCGCGATGCCGCGGCCGCGGCAGGCCGGACGCACGTGCACCTTGTACGCATAGCGCAGCCGCGGGCCGACCTGCACGCGCACGCCGTCCGCATGCGGGGCGCCGGCGAATGAATACCAGACATAGCCTGCAAGACGGCTCTCCTCCAGCGCGCCCACGCACACGTCGCCGGCCGCGAGCGCGGCGCGCACCGCCGGCTCCCGCAGGTCGAGCTCGGGATCGGCGCAATGGTCCAGGAGGTCCGAGCCCTCCAGGACGCGGCATGCCAGGCCGGCCGGCGGCGCAGCCAGCGGCGGCCGGGCGCGCAAGGGGTGCACCAGCACGTAGTAGAAGTGCACCCCGAGGCGGCGACGCAGCCAGCTGACCATTGCTCACTATGTAAGCCGTCCGGCGTTGCGCCGCCACCCGGACGGGCTGCGCCGGAAGTACCATGGCGCCAAGAAGAACGGCCTTGACCCCCGCCCACCTGCTTGCCTTCGCCGTCGCCTTCGCCATGACGGGGATCTGCACCGCGCTCGCCCTGCAGGGCGGCAGCAATCCGCTCACCGTGGTGACGGTGCGCACGGTATGCGCGGTGCTGCTGCTGCTCGCCTGGCTGTCCTACAAGAGGGTTGCGCTCGGGATGGCGCGCAGGGACCTGGCGATCGCCCTGCTCATCGGCATCCCGCTCTCCATCAACAATTACATGATCAACGCGGCCATCGGCGAGATCCCGGTGCCGCTGGCGGTGCTTATCTTCTACACCTGGCCGGCGATCACCACCGCGGCGAGCTGGCTGCTGGGCAAGGAGCGCTTTCGCTGGCGCACCGCGGCGGCCCTCGCCCTCGCCTTCGCCGGGGTGGCGCTCGCGCTGAACGTCGAGCTGACCGCCGCGCAGGCAAAAGGCGTGTGGCTTGCGCTCGGCGCCGCGTGCATGTGGTCGGCGGCGTTCCTCCTGACCGGGCACTTCTTCCACGGGCGCGACACGCGGGTGGCCACGCTGTACATGATGCTGACGGCGCTTGGAGTGTTCGTGGCGGCGTGCCTGGTGACCGGCGCGGTGGCGTGGCCGGCGAGCGTGCCGGGCTGGAGCGGCCTCGCCGGCGTGGGCGCGTTCTATGCCTTCGCGCTCCTCGGCCTTTTTCTTGCCAGCGTGCGCATCGGCGCCTCGCGCGCCGGGTTCTACATGAATTTCGAGCCGATTGCCTCGGTGCTGCTGGCCGCCCTCATCCTCGGCCAGCGCCTGGCGCCGGTGCAGCTCGCCGGCGCCGCGCTGGTCATCGCGGCGCTGTTCCTATTCCGTCCGCCCGCAGCCGCATCACTTTCCAGAAAAAGTTGATGCTGGACACGTGCTCGACGCGAAACGAGCCGTTCACCAGGTTGCGCAGCTCGAAGTCCGGATGGAACCCCAGGTGGTTGGCAAAGCGCGCCAGGCTCTTTTCCACCGCGCCGACCACGGGATTGTCGGAGCGCACGTGGTTGACGATGAAGATGTCGCCGCCGGGCTTGCACACGCGCTGCAGCTCGTGCAGCAGCTGCGCCGGCCGGTCGGTCACCGACACCACGTACATCGCCACCACCTTGTCGAAGCTCGCATCGGGAAAGTCCATCGCCTCGGCGTCCATCTCGAGCAGGCCTTCGACGTTCGAGAGCTGGCGGCGCTGCACGCGCACGCGCGCGCGCTCAAGCATCTCGCGCGACAGGTCGATGCCGGTGAGGCGCACGGAGGCGGGATACATGGGCAGCGAAAGCCCGGTGCCCACGCCCACCTCGAGCACCCGCTCGCCCGGCCGGCAGCCGAGGGCTTCGATCACGGCCTTGCGGCCGGGCTGCAGCACCGGTCCGAAGATGGCGTCGTAGACATTCGCGTACCGCCGGTAGGCAGCCTTCACCGCTTCTATGCGCATGGGCTCCTTTGTATAGCAATCCGCGGTCCCGGCACAACAGGTTCGGCAAACCACCCCCGCGGAAGTCGTCCCACCCCTGGGATGGGACGCTCGGGTGGCCTCCTAATCCTCACCTCATGCGGTAAATTGGCGCGATGCTCTTCGGGGGAGGTGAAAGCCTGCTGCGTACGCTGGTCGTCGGGATCCTGGCCTGCCCGGTAGGCGCCCTCGCCTCCGCGAGCAGCGCCCCGAGCCTTACGCACGTGCAAGGTGACCCCGGATGAGCGCGACCTACGTCCACGGCTACGACGAGCACGAGAATCGGCGCCTGCAGGACCAGGCGGGGGCGCTGGTCGAGCTCTTGCACGCCGACACCGCGTACTCCGCGGGCAGCCGCGTGCTGGAAGCCGGCTGCGGCACCGGCGCGCAGACCATCACGCTGGCGCGCAACAGCCCCGGCGCCGCTTTCACGTGCATCGACATCTCGGCGGCTTCGCTGGCAGAGGCGCGAAAGCGCGCCGACGCCGAAGGCCTGGCCAACGTGCAGTTCCGCAAGGCGGACCTTTTCGAGCTGCCCTTCGAGCCGGCGTCCTTCGACCACGTGTTCGTGTGCTTCGTGCTGGAGCACCTGGCGCGGCCGCT
>DATACE010000124.1:0-13883 GCA_036259215.1 Burkholderiales bacterium
GAGCCCGAATAGGAATCCGGGCTCTGACCCCGATTTCTGATCGATGAGCCTGCTTCACACCATCGTCGCGTTCATCGTCGCGCTCGGCGTGCTGATCGTGGTGCACGAGTACGGGCATTACCTGGTGGCGCGCCTGTGCGGGGTGAAGGTGCTGCGCTTCTCGGTCGGCTTCGGCCGTCCGCTCGCGCTATGGCGCCGGGGCGCCGACCGCACCGAGTGGGTGATCGCGGCGATTCCCTTCGGCGGCTACGTGAAGATGCTCGACGAGCGCGAAGGGCCGGTGGCGCCCGGCGAGGCGGGCAGGGCGTTCAACCGCCAGAGCGTGGGGCGGCGCTTCCTGATCGTGGTGGCGGGGCCGGTGTTCAATTTCCTGTTCGCCATCCTGGTGTACGCGGGCCTGTTCATGTACGGCCTGCCCGAGGCGCGCCCGGTGCTGGGCGAGCCCCCCGCAGGCAGCGTGGCCGCGGCCGCGGGCCTGCACGCGGGCGACACGGTGCGCGCGGTCGACGGCGCGCCCGTCGAGACCAGGCAGGAACTGCGCTGGCGCGTGCTGCAGGCCGCGCTGCAGCAGCAGCCGCTGCGCATGGAGACGGTCAACGAGCGAGGCCACATCGGCGAGGCCACGCTCGACCTGCGCGCCTATCCGACCGACGAGGTGGAAAGCGACGCGCTGGAGCGCATCGGCCTGCGCCTGCTGCGGCCCCGGCTCGAGCCCGTGATCGGCCACATCCAGTCCGGGCCGGCGCAGCGCGCCGGCCTCGAGGTGGGAGACCGGGTGGTGCACATCGGCGGCACGCCGATCGCCACGTGGGAGGAGTTCGTGCGCACCGTGCAGCAGAATCCGGGCACGCCGCTCGCCTTCGGCATCGAGCGCGACGGGCGGCGCTTCACCGTCGAGGTAACGCCCCAGGCCGAGCGCGCCGGCGGCCGCGAGATCGGCCGGGTGGGGATCGGCCCCGAAATACCGCGCGCACATACCGAGCGCATGCTGGTGCGCGTGCAGCACGGCCCGCTGGACAGCGTGGGCCGGGCGATCGCCAAGACCTGGGACATCTCGGTGTTCAGCCTGAAGATGCTGGGCCGCATGCTGCTGGGCCAGATTTCGTGGAAGCACCTGTCGGGCCCGGTGACCATCGCCGACTTCGCCGGGCAGTCGGCCCAGATGGGCTGGATCTCCTACGTCACCTTCCTCGCGCTCATCAGCATCAGCCTGGGCGTGCTCAACCTGCTGCCGATTCCGCTGCTCGACGGCGGCCACCTCATGTTCTACGCCATCGAGGTGGTCAAGGGCAGGCCGGTCTCCGAGCGCGCGATGGAGCTCGGGCAGCGGGTCGGCCTTGCGCTGCTGCTGGTGGTGATGGCGTTCGCCTTCTATAACGACTTGAACCGTCTGCTCACCGGCTAGATGCTGCGCAAACGGTTGGTAGCCGCCGCGGTGCTGAGCCTCGCCCTGGCGTCCGCGGGGACGGCCGCGCAGGAGTTCGAGCCCTTCGTGGTGAAGGACATCCGCGTCGAGGGCCTGCAGCGCACCGAGGCGGGCACGGTGTTCAGCTATCTGCCGGTGCGGGTCGGCGAGACCATGAGCGTGGAGAAGGGGCAGCAGGCGCTGCGCGCGCTGTACGCCACCGGGTTCTTCTCCGACGTGCGCCTCGAGGTGGAAAACGGCGTGCTGGTGGTGTTCGTCCAGGAGCGCCCGGCGGTCGCCCAGGTCGACTTCTCGGGGATGAAGGAGTTCGAGCCCGAGGCGGTGCGCAAGGTGCTGCGCGAGCAGGGGCTGGCCGAGGGGCGCATTTTCGACCGCTCGGTGCTGGGCGCAGCCGAGCAGGAGCTCAAGCGCCAATACCTGTCGCGCGGCCTGTACGCAGCCGAGGTCCAGACCACCGTGACGCCGCTCGAGCGCAACCGCGTGGGCATCAACATCGCGGTGACCGAGGGCGAGGTGGCCAAGATCCGCGGCATCAACATCGTCGGCGCCGACGCGTTCCCGGAACGCGACCTGCTCGATCTGTTCGTGCTGCGCACGCCCGGCTGGCTCACCTGGTACACCAAGCACGACCGCTACGCGCGCGACAAGCTGTCCGCCGACCTCGAGACCCTGCGTTCGCACTACCAGAACCGCGGTTACCTCGACTTCGCCATCGAATCGACGCAGGTGTCCATCACGCCCGACCGGCGCGACATCTACATCACGGTCAACATCAACGAAGGCGAGCGCTACACCGTCTCCGACGTGCGGCTCACCGGCCAGCTCCTGCTGCCGCGCGAGGTGCTGGAGCCGCTGGTGCAGCTCAAGGCCGGCGACGTGTTCTCGCGCGAGAAGCTCGCCGCCAGCACCAAGGCGATCGCCGACCGGCTGGGCAACGAGGGCTATGCCTTCGCCAACGCCAACGCCATTCCGGAGGTGGACAAGGAAAAGCGCACCGTCGCCTTCAACGTGGCCATCGACCCCGGGCGGCGCGTCTACGTGCGGCGCATCGACGTGGCCGGCAACACCAAGACGCGCGACGAGGTGGTGCGGCGCGAGATGCGCCAGTTCGAGGGCGCCTATTACGATGCCTCCAAGATCCAGCTGTCGCGCCGCCGCATCGACCGCACCGGCTTTTTCAGCGAGGTCACGGTCGACACGCAGCCGGTGGAAGGCAGCCCCGACCAGATCGACCTCACCTACAGCGTCAAGGAGCGCGCCACCGGCTCGCTGCTGATCGGCCTGGGGTTTTCCAGCGTCGAGGAGATCGCGCTGTCGGCCTCGATCCGCCAGTCGAACGCCTTCGGCAGCGGCAAGTTCGTCTCGGCGAACATCAACAGCGGGCGCGTGAACACGGTGTACGCGCTCTCCTACCACGACCCGTACTACACGGTGGACGGCGTGAGCCGCGGCTTCGACGTGTACAAGCGGGAGACGGATGCCTCCAGCCTGTCGGTCGGCCCGTACTCGACCGACGCGCTGGGCGGCGGCGTCAAGTTCGGCTATCCCATCTCCGAGGTCACGTCGATCGACTTCGGCCTGACGCTCGAGTCGGTGAAGCTCACCACCTTCAGCGACAGCCCGCTCCAGTACATCCGCTTCGTCGACGATTTCGGCAACCAGTACCGCTACGGCGCGCTGACCGGCGGCTGGCAGCGCGACACGCGCGACAGCGTGATCCTCACCACCGCGGGCAACTTCATGCGCGCGAGCGCGGAGTTCGCGAGCGGGGATCTCAAGTACTACCGGCTCAACTACCAGCACAGCTGGTTCTACCCGCTGTCGCGCGACTACACGCTCATGCTGCGCGGCGACCTCGGGTATGCCGGCGGCCTGGGCGGACGGCCGCTGCCGTTCTTCAAGGCGTTCTTCGTCGGCGGCCCGGACTCGGTGCGCGGCTACGAGGCGTTTTCGCTCGGGCCGCGGGACGCCAACAACAACAGCGTCGGCGGCAGGACCAAGGTCGTGGGCTCCGCGGAGTTCCTGTTCCCCATGCCGGGCGCGGCGCGCGAGCAGTCGCTGCGCCTGGCCGCGTTCCTCGACGGCGGCCAGGTCTACGCGCAGGGCCAGAAAGTCGAGCTGTCCGAGCTGCGCTACTCCGCCGGCCTCGCGCTGTCGTGGCTGTCGCCTTTCGGACCGCTGCGCCTGTCGATCGGCCACCCGCTGAACCGGAAGCCCGGGGACGAGGTACAGAGGCTACAATTCACCTTCGGTACCGGGTTCTAAAGAAACACCTCCATGAGAACATTGCTTTTCGCCGCAGCGCTGGCCATTGCCGCCGCCCCCGCCTGGGCGCAGTCGAGCAAGCTGGGCTTCGTCAACACCGAGCGCATCCTGCGCGACGCCGCGCCGGCGCAGCGGGCCCAGAAGAAGATCGAAGCGGAATTCCGCAAGCGCGACCAGGAGCTCGCCAAGATTGCCGCCGAGCTCAAGCGCATGCAGGACGACCTGGACAAGAATTCGGTCACCATGAGCGACACCGAGCGGCGCACCAAGGAGCGCGAGTTCGGCGACCTGAACCGCGACTTCCAGCGCAAGCAGCGCGAGTTCCGGGAGGACCTCAACCAGCGCCGCAACGAGGAGCTGGCCCAGGTGGTGGCCGAGGCAAACCGCGTCATCCGGCAGATCGCGGAGCAGGAGAAGTTCGACATCATTTTCCAGGACGCCGTGTTCGCGAGCCCGCGCATCGACATCACCGACAAGGTGATCAAGGCGCTGGATTCAGGCAAGCCGCCGGCGAAGTGAAGCCATGCCGGGGGCGTTGACGCTCGCGGAAATCACCCAGCGCCTCGGCGGCCGGGTGGCCGGCGACCCGGCGACCCGCGTGCGTCAGGTGGGCTCCCTCGAGCACGCGCAGCCCGGCGACATCACTTTCCTGTCCAGCGCCAAATTCAAGGCCCGCCTGGCCGCCACGCGCGCCTCGGCCGTGATCCTGTCGCCGGAATTCGAGGCGCTCACCACCCTGCCGCGCATCGTGTGCGAGGCGCCGTACCTGCATTTCGCCCGCGTGTCGCAGCTTTTCAACCCGCTCACCCGGCAGGCGCCCGGCGTGCACCCCGGCGCGATCGTCGGCGAAGGGGTGAAGCTCGGCGACGGCGTATCGATCGGCGCCGGCTGCGTCCTAGGCGACGGCGTGTCGATCGGCGAAGGAACTTGCCTGTACCCGAACGTCGTCGTTTACAACGATTGCGCTATCGGAAAGCGCGTGATCGTGCACTCCGGCGCGGTGATCGGCGCGGACGGCTTCGGCATCGCGCGCGACGCCTCCGGCTGGATCAAGATTCCGCAGATTGGCGGGGTACGCATCGGCGACGATGTGGAGATCGGCGCCAACACCACCATCGACCGCGGCGCGATCGACAACACCCTGATCGAGGACGGGGTGAAGCTCGACAACCAGATCCAGATCGGGCACAACGTGCGCGTCGGCGCGCGCACCGCGATGGCCGGCTGCGTGGCCGTGGCCGGCAGCGCCGACATCGGCCGGGATTGCACCATCGGCGCCGCCTCGGTGATCCTCGGCCACCTGCAGCTGGTCGACGGCGTGCACGTTTCCGCAGGCACGGTAATCTCGCGCTCGGTGCGACGGCCCGGCACGTATACGGGCCTGTTCCCGTTCGACGACAACGAGTCCTGGGCGCGCAACACCGCGCTGGTGCGGCATCTCGCCGAGCTGGCCGACCGGGTGCGCGCGCTGGAGAAGGAGAAAAAGAAGTGAGGGAAATGGACATCCAGGAAGTCCTGAAGTACCTGCCGCAGCGCTACCCGGTGCTGATGATCGACCGGGTGAAGGAGTGCGAGCCGGGCAAGCGCATCGTCGCGGTGAAAAACGTCTCGGCCAACGAGCCGCATTTCCAGGGCCACTTTCCCGGCAGGCCGATCATGCCGGGCGTGCTGATTCTCGAGGCGATGGCGCAAGCCGCGGGGGTGCTGGTGTTCAGCGCAGGCGAGGGGGGCGCGGCCTCGGACAGCTCGGTGTACTACTACGTCGGCATCGACAACGCGCGCTTCAAGAAGCCGGTAGTGCCGGGCGACCAGCTCGAGCTCGAGGTCACCCTGGAGCGCGCGCTGAAGGGCATCGGCAAGTTCTCCTGCGTCGCGCGGGTCGCCGGCGCGGTGGTCGCGGAGGCGGTCATCCTGTGCTCGGTTCGCCCCGTGGATCGATGAAGATCCACCCCACGGCGCTGGTGCACGCCGGCGCCCGGCTGGCCGCCGATGTCGAGATCGGGCCGTACTGCATCGTCGGCGAGAAGGTCGAGATCGGCGAAGGCACCTGGGTCGGCGCGCACGTGGTGCTCGACGGCCGGGTGCGCATCGGCCGGCGCAACCGCATCTTCCATTTCGCCTCCATCGGCGCGCCGCCGCAGGACAAGAAGTACGCGGGCGAGGACACCGCGGTGGAGATCGGCGACGACAACACCATCCGCGAATACGTCACCGTGAACCGCGGCACCGCGATCGACGCCGGCGTCACGCGGGTGGGCAACGAGAACTGGATCATGGCCTACGTGCACTTCGCGCACGACTGCCAGATCGGCAGCAAGGCGATCTTTGCCAACGCCTGCCAGCTCGCCGGCCACGTCGTGGTGGGCGACTGGGCGATCTTCGGCGCCACCACGCTGGTGCACCAGTTCGTGCACGTCGGCGCGCATGCCTTCACCGGCATGGGCACCTACCTCGCGCAGGACCTGCCGCCCTATGTCACGGCGGCGGGCAACGTCGCGCGGCCCTACGGCATCAACAGCAAGGGGCTTTCGCGGCGCGGCTTTTCGGCGCAGGACGTGCAAGGGCTGAAGCGCGCCTACCGCACCCTGTACCGCAGCGGGCTTTCCCTCGAAGACGCGCGCCGCGAGCTGGAGTCGCAGGCGGCCGCCTGCGCGCCGGTGCGCGCGTTCCTCGATTTCCTGGCGCACAGCCGCCGCGGCATCATCCGATAGTGAGCGAATTCGTGCGCGTCGGCATGGTGGCCGGCGAAGCGTCGGGCGACCTGCTGGCCGCGCATCTCATCGCGGCGCTGAAGGCGCGCCGGCGCGGCATGCTGTTCGCGGGCATCGGCGGCCCGCGCATGCTGAACGAGGGCTTCGAGTCGCTGTACCCGATGGAAAAGCTCTCGGTGCGCGGCTACGCCGAGGTGCTGCGCAACTATGCCGAGATAATGGGCATCCGCCGGCGCCTGGCGAAGACCCTGATCGACGAGCGCCCGGAGCTGTTCATCGGTGTGGATTCGGGCGACTTCAACCTCGGCCTGGAGCGGCGGCTCAAGGAGGCCGGCATTCCCACCATCCACTACGTCAGCCCCTCGGTGTGGGCCTGGCGCGGCTGGCGGGTGAAAAAGATCGCCCGCTCGGTGACCCGCATCCTGGTGATGTTCCCGTTCGAGGCGCCGCTCTACGAGAAGGCCGGGGTGCCGGTGACCTACGTGGGCCATCCGCTCGCCGACGTCATCCCGCAGGAGCCGAAGAAGGAGGAGGCGCGCGCGGCGCTGCGCCTGCCGGCGAAAAAGCTCATCGTCGCCATGCTGCCGGGCAGCCGGCGCTCGGAGCTGCACTACATGGCGAGCGCCTTCGTGCTCGCCGCGCACCGCTTCCGCCAGGAGATGCCCGAGGTGCATTTCGTGGTGCCGACCGTGACGCGCGCCACGCGCGACATGTTCGAGATGGCGGTGCACCAGCACCAGCGCACCGATCTGCCCCTCACCCTGCTGTTCGGCCATTCGCACGAGGCGCTCGCCGCCGCCGACATGGCGCTGGTGGCGAGCGGCACGGCGACGCTGGAGACTGCGCTGTTCAAGACGCCGATGGTGATCGCCTATCGCCAGTCGCCGATCACCTGGGCGCTGATGCGCTCGATGCTCTACCTGCCTTACGTCGGCATGCCGAACATCCTGGCCGGCGAGCGGCTGGTGCCCGAGCTATTGCAGGACGAGGCGAACCCCGGCGCCCTTGCCGCGGCGCTGCTTGCCCTGTGGCGCGACGCGGCCGCGCGCAAGCGACAGATCGGGCGGTTTCACGACTTCCACCACCTGCTGCGGCAAAATACGGCCCAGAAAGCGGCCGACGCGGTCCTGGAGGTACTTGAAAACAGTCGTTGACGGGGTGGGGGTGTGCGGGGTGGACGAGGCCGGGCGCGGACCGCTCGCCGGCCCGGTGTACGCGGCCGCCGTGATCCTCGACAAAAAACGGCGCATCAACGGCCTGGCGGACTCCAAGGTGCTGCCCGCCGAGCGCCGCGAAGTGCTCGCCGCGCGCATCAAGGAGCGTGCGGTCGCCTGGGCAGTCGCTTCGGCCAGCGTCGAGGAGATCGACCGCGTCAACATCTTCCACGCCTCCATGCTCGCCATGCGCCGCGCGGTGCAGCAGCTCGGCGTGCAGCCCGACGAGGCGTGGGTGGACGGCAACCATTTTCCCGACCTGGGATGCCGGGGCAAGGCGATCGTCGATGGCGATGCGCTGCATCCGGTCATCTCGGCCGCCTCCATCCTCGCCAAGACGGCGCGCGACGCCGAGATGCGCGCCCTGCACGAGCGTTACCCGCACTACGGCTTCGACCGGCACAAGGGGTACGCCACCTCGGATCATCTCGACGCCCTCGGGCGCCAGGGGCCCTGCGACATCCACCGGCGCAGCTTCTACGCCGTGGGCGTTTTCTTCCAGCGCGATCTTTTTGCCCAGAGCTGGGGCGCCATGGCCGAGAGCCTGCGCGTTCGCAGCTACCGCCTGTACTGCGAAGCGAAGAAGCTCGCCTCCGGCGCCTCGCGCCACGGCGACTTCGACCAGCAGGTGCGCCGCCTGAAGCGCGAATACGCCGACGTCTTCGCTTCCTCGGATGCCGCTTCCCACCTGGAGCTCGTCGACACCCTTTTCCGCAGCACGCGCGCGGAGCTGCGCGCCTCGGTCAAGCGCGCCAGCTGATCCGCGCCGGGCTGCCTGCGGCTCATGCGAATAAACCGTACCGCGTACCGATCGGCGATCGGTCTTGCGCTCGCCGCGGCATGCATCCTCGTCTGGCTGAGCCTAGGCGTGGGCATCATCGGGGCGGACGGCGATCCGGCCAACCTGATGTATCTCGCGGTGCTTGCTATCGGTATCGTCGGCGCCATCGTGGCGCGCTTCCAGCCTATGGGGATGGCACGCGCATTACTGGCGATGGCGCTCGCGCAGGGGTGCGTTGCCGCGATTGCCGTGATCGCCGGGCTGGGTCTGCCGTGGAGCGGACCGGCGGAAATCCTCCTGCTAAATGGGTTTTTCGTCGCGATGTTTGCCGGATCGGCGTGGCTGTTTCGGCGCGCGGCGCGAGGCCGCTCCGGCTAAGGCGGCGAGCAGGGCCCTGGCTTCGTGGGCCGGGGAAACGGCGGCGCGCTGCGCGCGCACCAGCCTCTTCAGGCGCCGATAGAAGGCCGCATCGGCGGCCGCGCGCTCGACAAGCCGCGCCAGCGCCTTCTCGTCCTCCAGCGGGAAATATCCCGGATACCTCGACCCTAAGAGCCCGACGTTGCCGGAGATGCGCGAGGCGAGCACCGGGACGCCGATGCGCAGCGCCTCGCACACCACGTTGGCGCCGCCTTCCATGCGCGAGCTGATGACCATGGCGTGGCTGGAAGCGAGCCACTGGAGCGCACGGCCGTGCGGCACCTCGCCCAACCAGCGGTAGCGGGGGTCGCGCGCGTGCCGAGCCTGTTCTTCCAGCGCGGGATCCAGAGCAGCGCCCAGGTGGATAACCTCCACCGGGACGTCGATGTGCGAAAGGGCGGCGAGCGTGCGCATCGGGTCCTTCTCGGCGCGCAGGTGGCCGATGACGCAGATCCGGAACCTGCCCTTGACCGGCGCGTGGCGCAGGCGGGTGGCCGAGCTTTGCACCACCACGCAGGTTTTTTTTCTGAGATGTCGCGGCAGTTCGTCGAGCGCCTTGGGCTGCAGCACGATCAGCCGGTCGGCGAGCTCGAGCGACTCGCGCGCCTCCGCGGATTCGTGGATGTCGCGGTAGACGTCGGTGCCGGTCAGCGCCACCACCAGCAGCCTGTCGCTCGAAAAGGTCTTGATCGACGGATAGCTGCGGCGCGCGTGCAGCGCCAGCATGGCATCAATGCGCGAGTCCGGCGTCCATTGCACCGACACCTCGACGCGGTGGCCGGCGCGGCGCAGGAACGCCGCCCAGCGCAGGGCGGTGTGGCGATTGCCGCTGCGCGTCCCCGGCCCGGCCGGCGTGACCAGCGCAATTCTCATTTAGACTCGACCGCATGGCGGCAGAGCTGATAGAGGAGCTGCGGCGGGCGCGAGGGGGCCTGCGGCGCGTCGCCGACGACCTGGGCGGCGAGCGCGAATTCGGGCCGAAGCTCGCCATCGTCAATCCGCCGCGCTGGGAAGTCGGGCATGTTGCGTGGTTCCAGGAGTATTGGTGTCTGCGCGGCGGGTCCGAGCAGCGCCCGTCGATTCTGCCGAACGCGGACGCGCTCTACAACTCGGCCACCGTGCCGCACGACGCGCGCTGGGACCTGCCGCTGCCGTCGTTCGCCGAGACGCTGGCTTACCGCGAGGAGGTGAGCGAGCGGCTGATGTCGAAGGTGGCGCAGGGGGATGCCGACCCGTATTTCGTGCGCCTTGCCGTGCGGCACGAGGAAATGCATGCCGAGGCGTTCCACTACGCGCGCCAGACGCTCGGCTATCCGGCGCACGACGAACGACGCATCGCCGCCGAAGTGGGCGACCGGTCGTATGCCGGGGGCGTGTTCCGCCTGGGCGCGAAGCCGGGCGAGGGCTTCGCGTTCGACAACGAGAAGTGGAGCCATCCGGTGGTGCTGGAGCCTTTCCGCATGGCGCGCCGCCCGGTGACGTACCGGGAATTCCTGGAGTTCGTGGAGGCCGGCGGCGATGCGCCGCTGTACTGCAAAGACGGCAAGGTGCGGCGCTTTGACCGCTGGGTCGACGTGCCGCTGGACGAGCCGGTGCGCCACGTCAGCTGGCACCAGGCGATCGCGTATTGCCGCTTCGCCGGGCGCCGGCTGCCTACCGAGGCGGAGTGGGAATTCGCCGCGCCCGATCCCGCCGGCGTCTGGGAATGGACCGCCAGCACGTTCCTGCCTTACCCCGGCTTCGTGCGCGACCCTTACAAGGAATACTCGGAGCCGTGGTTCGGCACGCACAAGGTCCTGCGCGGCGCGAGCTTCGCCACCCCGCCCAGCGTGCGCACCCCGCACTTTCGCAACTTCTACACGCCCGATCGCGCCGACATCTTCGCAGGGTTCCGGACCTGCGCGGCGTGATCACGTCTAAAGATAACCCGCGGGTCAAGCGCTGGGCGAAGCTCGTTCAGGACGCGCGGGCGCGGCGCGAGGAAGGCCGGCTCGTCGTAGAAGGCCCGCATCTCGTGGCCGAGGCGCTGCAGGCGGGCCTCGAGCCGGTGGCCCTGATGGTGAGCGAGTCGGGGCTGGCCCGGACGGACGTACAGAAGCTGCTGGGCAAGCGCGATCCCGTGGTCCTGGGGGACCGCGTGTTCAAGGTGCTGGCCGACGCCGAAAGCCCGCAGGGCATCGCCGCCGAGATCGGCCTACCGAGGATCGAGGGCAAAGGCGACTGCGTGTTCCTGGAAGGCGTCCAGGACCCCGCCAACGTCGGCGCGATCCTTCGCACCGCAGCCGCCTTCGGCATCGGTGAAGTGGTGCTGGACCGCGCCTGCGCGGATCCATGGGCGCCGAAGGCCTTGCGCGCGGGCATGGGCGGGCATTTCAAGCTGGCGATCCGGCAGGTCTTCGAGATCGGCCAGGTGGTGGAGAGCTTCGCCGGGACGAGCCTGGGCACCGTGGTGTCCGAGGGAACGGCGCTGCCGGCGGCACAGCTCGACGGCCGGCTGGGGTGGATCTTCGGCGGGGAAGGGCGCGGGGTAACCGACGATGTCGCCCGGCGGGCGAGTATGCGGATCCGCATCCCGACGCGGGCCGGGACGGAATCGCTGAACGTTGCGGCGGCGGCCGCCGTGTGCCTGTACGAAGCGTTCAGGCGTAGGCAGGAATCCGGGCTCTGACCCCGATTCTCAACCCCCCGCTCGCGCAGCTCGCGACCCCCTTGTCAGGGGGTCAGTAGACCTGGCGGTGGATGCGCAGCTCGCGCAGGATGGTGGTGGCGATCTCTTCGATCGACTTGCTGGTGGAGTTGATGCTGCGGATGCCTTCGCGGCGCATGAGGCTTTCGGCCTCGGCCACTTCGTAGCGGCAGTTGTCGAGGTCGGCGTACTTGCTGTTCGGGCGGCGCTCCTTGCGGATCTCGTGCAGCCGCTCGGGGGCGATGGTGAGGCCGTACAGGCGGGTTTTCTCGGCGCGCAGCGCCTCGGGCAGCTTGCCGCGGTGGAAATCCTCCGGGATCAGGGGGTAATTTGCCGCCATGACGCCGAATTGCAGTGCCAGGTATAGGCTGGTCGGCGTCTTGCCGCTGCGCGAGACTCCGATCAGGATCACGTCGGCCTGCCCGAGCTCGCGATGCGAAGCCCCGTCGTCGTGCGCCATGGCGAAATTGATGGCTTCGATGCGCTGCTGGTATTCCTTCTTGTCCATGGCGCTGTGCGAGCGCCCGATGGTGTGGCTGGACTTCACGCCGAGCCCGGCTTCGAGCGGATCGATGAAGCTCTCGAAGAAGTCGATCACCAGCGCGTTGGCCCGCCGCAGCACTTCGCGCACGTCGCCGTTGACCAGCGTGGAGAACACGATCGGCTGGCCGTTGGTCTCGGCGGCGATTCGCGCGAGGCATTCCTCGGCCTTCTCGATGCTGTCGACGAAGGGCAGGGTGACCTGGTTGAACGTCACGCCCTCGAACTGGGTGAGCAGGCTGTGGCCGAGCATCTGGGCGGTGATCCCGGTGCCGTCGGAAACGAAAAAGACCGTGCGTCGCTGGCTCATGGGGTAAGGCGATAAAATACTATGGCAATGAGAGTCGCATGGCTTAAAGATCTGCGCCTGAAGGACCTGGATCAGGTGGGCGGCAAGAACGCCTCGCTGGGCGAGATGATCGGCAGCCTCGCGGCGGCCGGCATCCGCGTGCCCGGCGGCTTCGCCACCACCGCCGAGGCTTTCCGCGAGTTCCTCTCGGCCAGCGGGCTGGACAAGCGCATCGAGGAGCGCCTGCGCGCGCTCGACGCGGCGGACGTCACGGCGCTCGCGACCTGCGGCGCCGAAATCCGCTCCTGGATCGCGCAGGCCCCGTTTCCGCCCGCGCTGGAGAAGGACATACGCGAGCATTATCAGGAGCTTGAAAAGCAAAGCGGCGCCAAAGCGTCCTTTGCCGTGCGCTCCTCTGCGACCGCCGAAGACCTGCCGGAGGCGTCGTTCGCCGGCCAGCAGGAGACCTTCCTCAACATCAGCGGCATCGACAACGTGCTGGAGTCCATCCGCCACGTGTTCGCTTCGCTCTACAACGACCGCGCCATTTCCTACCGCGTGCACCAGGGCTTCGCCCACGCTGCGGTGGCGCTGTCCGCCGCGGTCCAGCAGATGGTGCGCAGCGACCTGGGGGCAAGCGGCGTCCTTTTCACCCTGGACACCGAATCGGGCTTTCGCGACGTGGTGTTCATCACTTCGGCGTACGGGCTGGGAGAGATGGTGGTGCAGGGTGCCGTGAACCCGGACGAGTTCTACGTGCACAAGCCCATGCTGGAAAAGGGCCGCCCGGCCATCGTGCGCCGCGCGCTCGGCTCCAAGCTGCAGAAGATGGTGTTCGGGCAGGCCGGCGCCGCCGGCAAGTCCACCCGCGTGGTGGACGTGCCGGAGTCCGAGGCCAATGCGTTTTCGCTGAAAGACAGCGAAGTGCTGCAGCTCGCGCGCTACGCCGTGGCCATCGAGCGCCACTACGGTCGCCCGATGGACATCGAATGGGGCAAGGACGGCGCCGACGGCGAGATCTACGTGCTGCAGGCGCGCCCCGAGACGGTCAAGTCGCGCAAGCGCGACGTGGAGGAGCGCTTCGCGCTCAAGGGCAGCTCCCGGGTGCTGGTCGCCGGGCGGGCCATCGGCCACAAGATCGGTAGCGGCACCGTGCGCCTGGTCCCCGACGCCTCGCAGATGGCGAAAGTCCAGGAGGGCGACATCCTGGTCACCGACATGACCGATCCGAACTGGGAGCCGGTGATGAAGGTCGCCGCGGCGATCGTCACCAACCGCGGCGGGCGCACCTGCCACGCGGCCATCATCGCCCGCGAGCTCGGCATCCCGGCGGTAGTCGGCTGCGGCGAAGCCACCCACCGGCTGAAGGACGGCCAGCAGGTTACCGTGTCGTGCGCCGAGGGCGACACCGGCAACGTCTACGAGGGGCTGATTCCCTTCGAGGTGTCGAGCCGCGAGCGCACGACACGGTAACCTGCTGGCCGTCCTTCAGCCGGTGGGTGGCTTCGCCGCAGCCGACTACCGCCGGGATGCCGAGCTCGCGGGCGATGATGG
>DATACE010000125.1:0-28976 GCA_036259215.1 Burkholderiales bacterium
AGAAGCTCGCCGCGCAGCATGGCGTGCGCGCGAGCAGCGCGCCCGATGCCGCCACTTTCGAGGCGCAGCTGCTGGTGCTCGCGGTCAAGCCGCAGGACATGAAGGCCGCGCTCGCTTCTGTGGGCGGCACGGTACGCGGCAAGTTGGTCGTCAGCATCGCCGCGGGCGTGCGCATCGAGGCGCTGTCGCGCTGGCTCGGCGGCCACGCCAAGCTGGTGCGCTGCATGCCCAATACGCCGGCCCTGATCGGCGCGGGCATCACCGCCTTGTTTGCGGCGCCGGAGGTCCGGGAAGACGAGAAGGCCGTCGCCGAGGCAGTGCTGCGCGCCGTCGGCGAAGTGGTGTGGGTGGCTGAAGAGCGCCTGCTCGACCCCGTGACCGCGGTTTCGGCGAGCGGCCCGGCCTACGTCTTCTGGTTCATCGAGCAGCTCGCGGCTTCGGCGGTTGCGCTCGGGCTGGAAAAGGACACCGCGCTGAAGCTGGCATTGCACACGGTGCTTGGCGCGGCGAAGCTCGCGGCGGCGAGCAGCGAATCGCCCGAAACGCTCAGAAAGAACGTCACCTCCAAGGGCGGCACCACCGAGGCGGCGCTCACGGTGTTCGACGAAGAGCGCATCGCGGAGCGCTTCGCCCGGGCGCTAGCCGCGGCGAGCCGGCGCGGCGCGCAGCTCGGCGACGAGCTCGGCGAGGACTGAAATGTTCGGGCAGATCGCGAGCTTCCTGGTCGACACGCTGGTCACGCTGTTCGTGTTCCTGCTGCTGCTGCGCTTTCACTTTCAGTGGCTGCGCGTGCCGTTCCGCAACCCGGTGGGCGAGTTCGTGCTGCTTGCCACCGGCTGGATCGTGCTGCCGGCAAGGCGTGTTATCCCCGGTCTGCGCGGCTTGGATCTCGCCACCCTCTCGCTCGCCTGGGCGCTGCAGGCGCTGGGCGAGTGGATCCTGTTCTCGATCGCCGGCCGCGCTCCGGGCCTGACGGGCCTGGCCCTGGTGGCGCTGGTCGACCTGCTGCGCTACAGCCTTTATATCCTGATCGGCGCGGTGATCATCCAGGTGGTTTTCTCCTGGATCAACCCCTACACCCCGGCGGCGCCGGTGCTCGACGCGCTGACCAGGCCGTTTCTACGGCCGCTGCGGCGCTACGTGCCGCCGATCGGCAGCTTCGACCTCACTCCCCTGGTGCTGGTGGTGCTCGTCCAGGTGGTGCTGATCGTGGTGTGGCACCTGCGGCCGGCGGTAGCCGGCTTGTGATACTTGAGGTGAGGAAAGGCAGCTTGCGCATCACGGCCGGGCTCAAGTCGCGGCAAAGCGGGTAGTGATCGAAGATCAGCCAGAACCCGCCGGCATCCTGGGAAAGCGCGCTTCGTCGGGATAGGGGAACACGTCCTCCTGCTCGCCGGCCGCAAGACGCTGCTGCTGGCCGCGCCAGAACGCGGGGTCGAGCAGGTCGCGGTGGTACTCGTAGAAAATCTCCCGGGCGCGCGGGTCCGAGACGAGGAAGTGCCCGAACTGCTCCGGGAACACGTCGCCGTCGGCGACGCGCCAGTAGGGCTCGGCGGCGAGCTCCTCCTCGTAGTCGCGCGCCGGCGGAATGGCGCGGAAGGCGACCTCTTCCATGGGCTGGATCTCGTCGTAATCGTAGAACACCACGCGCTCGTGGCGCGTGACGCCGAAGTTCTTGAGCAGCATGTCGCCGGGAAATATCCCCGCGCCGGCGAGCTCCTTGATCGCGTTGCCGTACTCGCGCAGCGCGAGCCGCAGCCGCGCCTCGTCGCCGTCTCGCCGCAGCTCCTCCACGTGCAGGTTGAGCGGCTGCATGCGCCGCTCGATGTAGACGTGGCCGATGACCAGCGCCTCGCCGTCCCGTTCGATGAGCGAGGCGCACTCGCGCTGCAGCTCTTCGAGCAGCGCCGGGTCGAAGCGGTCGAGCGGCAACGCCACGCGCGAGTACTCGAGCGTGTCGGCCATGCGGCCGACGCGGTCGTGCAGCTTCACCATGAGGTAGCGGTCCATCACCGTCTGCCGATCGACCTCCTTCGGCGGGGCGAAACGGTCGCGGATCAGCTTGAACACGTAGGGAAACGAAGGCAGGGTGAATACCAGCATCACCATGCCCTTGATGCCGGGCGCAACCACGAAGCGATCGGTGGAATGCTTGAGGTGGTAGTGCAGATCGCGGTAGAAAAGCGTCTTGCCCTGCTTGGCCAGACCCACCGTCATGTAAAGCTCGGCGCGCGGCTTGCGCGGCATCAGCCAGCGCAGGAAGGATACGTATCCTGCCGGCACCTCCATGTCGACGAAGAAATACGCGCGCGCGAATGAGAACAGCACCAGGAGCTGGTCTTCGCCCGAAAGCAGCGCGTCGATGTAAAGCTCGCCGCGCCGGTTCTGCAGGACGGGAACCGCGAACGGCACCTCGATGCTGCCATTGATCAGGCGTCCGACGATGTAGGCGCCCTTGTTCCTGAAGAACAGGGAATTCAGCACCTGGATCTGCAGGTCCGGCTGGGCGCGCGCCGGCCGCGGGAACAGCCTGCGCAGCGCCCCGGTGACGTTGCGCAGGTCGCGGGCGGCGCTCTCCCAAGGGTTGCGCAGCCCGAAGCTCGACACAATCTCCCTGAGCGTCCTTCGCAGGCCGTCCTTCAGCGGGTAGTAGCAGCGGAAGGTCGGCGCCTCCCCTTCCAGATGCTCCGTGGCGACCGCCGGGCGCCAAAAAATGAAGTCGTTGTGGTAGTAGCGCCGGTGCAGCACCTGGCAGGCGACGGAGTTGTAGAAGGTTTCCGCGCATTCGGGCTGCCGGTGCTCGTGCAGCAGGCCGATGTAGGCGAGCTTGATCGCCGGCCACAGCGACTCGTCGCCTTCGGCATCCGGAAAGCGCGACAGCACCTCGTTTACCGCCTCCTGCACCCGCAGGTCGTACATCAGGATGCGCTCGCGCGCGAGGGCACGCATGTCGGCCCAGGCAGCGCGCTCGTACAGGAGCTTCGCCCGGCGCGCCGCCTCGCGGAACAGGCGGTAGTGCCGGTTGAAGCCCGCGAGGATGGCGCGCGCGACCTCGGTGGCGCGGTCTACGCCGCGGCGAGCTTCGCTTTTCTCTGCGAGTCGAAAAATTGCTCGTCCTCGGTGGAGCCTTGCAGCGCCGTAGTGGAAGCCGCGCCGCCGGTAACCACCTGGGTGATTTCGTCGAAGTAGCCGGTGCCCACCTCGCGCTGGTGCTTCACCGCGGTGAAGCCTTTCTCGGCCGCCGCGAACTCCTTTTGCTGCAGCTCGACGAAGGCACTCATGTTGCTACGCGCATAGCCGTACGCAAGCTCGAACATCGAATAGTTAAGGGCGTGGAAGCCCGCCAGGGTGATGAACTGGAACTTGTAGCCCATGGCGCCGAGCTCGCGCTGGAATTTCGCGATGGTGGCGTCGTCGAGGTTGCGCTTCCAGTTGAAAGACGGCGAGCAGTTGTACGCCAGCATTTTTCCCGGGAAGCGCTTCTGGATCGCCTCGGCAAACTTGCGCGCGAAGTCTAGGTCCGGCGTCCCGGTCTCGCACCACACCATGTCCGCGTACTGGGCGTAGGCGAGGCCGCGCGAGATCGCCTGCTCGAGGCCGTTCTTCACGCGATAGAAGCCCTCGGCGGTGCGCTCTCCGGTAAGGAAGGGCCGGTCGTTCTCGTCCACGTCGGAGGTGACCAGGCTGGCGGCCTCGGCGTCGGTGCGCGCCAGCAGCACGGTGGGCACGCCGGCGACATCGGCGGCGAGCCGCGCGGCGACCAGCTTCTGCACCGCCTCCTGCGTGGGCACCAGCACTTTGCCCCCCATGTGCCCGCACTTCTTGACCGCGGCGAGCTGGTCCTCGAAGTGCACCCCCGCGGCGCCGGCCTCGATCATCGACCGCATCAGCTCGTAGGCGTTCAGCACGCCGCCGAACCCGGCCTCGGCATCGGCGACGATCGGCGCGAAGTAATCCACTTCGCGGCCGCCTTCCATCCACTGGATCTGGTCCGCGCGGGCGAGCGCGTTGTTGATGCGCCGCACGACCGTCGGCACCGAGGAGACCGCGTAGAGCGACTGGTCGGGATACATCTGCAGGGAGTCGTTCGCGTCCGCCGCCACCTGCCAGCCGGAAAGGTAGATCGCCGGCACGCCGGCTTTTACTTGCTGCACCGCCTGGTTGCCGGTCAGCGCGCCCAGCGAATTTACGAACGGACGCTCGTGCATCATGCGCCACAGCTTCTCGGCGCCGCGCTGGGCGAGGGTGTGCTCGACCTTGAGACTGCCGCGCAGCCGCACCACGTCCTTGGCGCCATAGCCGCGCTTTACGCCCTTCCAGCGCGGGTTATCCGCCCAGTCCTTCTCCATCGCCGCAATGTCGTCCACTCGCATCTCCAGGTTGGAAACGAATGGGTCGATTCTGCGGGCCGCCTATGGCGCGCAGCAACACGCCGAACGGCCTATCCTCGCGAAAACAAAAACAAGCTCTTACAGCCGGTTGAGCACTGACCGTTTCACGATGCGGTAAGGACTTTCAAGATATGCTGCAACGCCGCATCAGCTTTGCACGAGCGTGCGGTGCTGCTGGATGCTCATCAGCATGCCCACGCCGATGAACAGCGTAAGAAGCGCGGTGCCGCCATACGACAGGAAGGGAAGCGGCACCCCCACGACCGGCAAAATGCCCGACACCATGCCCATGTTGACGAAGGCATAGACGAAGAACTGGAGCGCGATCGACGCGGCCAGCAGGCGCCCGAACAGCGTGGCCGCGTTGCCGGCGATCACCAGCCCGCGGGCGACGAGCAGGGAATAGAGCACGAGCAGCACCAGATTGCCGATCAGCCCGAATTCCTCGGAGAACACCGCGAAAATGAAGTCGGTATGGCGCTCCGGGATGAATTCCAGGTGGGCCTGGGTGCCGTTTAGCCAGCCCTTGCCCGACAGCCCGCCCGAGCCCACCGCGATGGTCGACTGGATGATGTGGTAGCCGGCACCCAGCGGGTCCTGCGACGGGTCGAGCAGCGTGAGCACCCGCCGGCGCTGATAGTCGTGCAGAAAGCCCCAAAGGAGCGGCAGCGCCGCGGCGCCCAGGGCGGCAATCGCGCCCATCAGCCGCCAGCTCACGCCTGCGAAGAAGATGACGAAGAACCCGGCCGTGCCGACCAGGCCCGCCGTGCCCAGGTCTGGCTGGCGCAGGATCAGGCCGGCCGGCAGCGCGAGGATCGCCGCCGCCACCGCGAAATCGCGCAACCGCAGGGTCGACTCGTTCTTGTGAAAGTACCAGGCGAGCATCATCGGCAGGGCAAGCTTCATCATCTCCGAGGGCTGGAAGCGCGTCACCCCGACGTGCAGCCAGCGCCGCGCGCCGTTCACCACGTCGCCGAACAGCGCCACGGCGACCAGCAGCGCAACGCCGACCAGGAACGCCGGCAGCGCGAAGCGCATCATGGTCTGCGGCGGCACCTGCGCGACGAGCCACATGGCGGTCATGGCCACCGCCAGGTTGACCCCCTGGTTCGCGATGCGGCCGGGGTTGTCGTAGCTCGCCGAGAACAGCGCCGCCAGGCCGAGCATGCTGAGCGTGAGCACGATCATCAGCAGGGGCGCATCGATGCCGTCGGCGATGCGGCCGGCGATGCGCCGCACGGGCAGGCGTGCGAGCTCCATCAGTCGCTCTCCCGCTCGTCCGCCACCTCGTCCTCCGGCGTGGGCATGTCCAGGCCCTGCGGCAGCTTGCCCAGCAGGTAGTAGTCGAGCATGGTGCGGGCGATCGGCGCCGCGGCGCGCGCGCCGAAGCCGCCGTTCTCGACGATGATGGCCGCCGCGATCTTGGGGTTCTCCACCGGCGCGAAAACGATGAACCAGGAGTGGTCTCGATGGCGCTCGGCGACTTTCGACTCGTCGTATTTCTCGTTCTGCTTCATGGCGATGACCTGGGCGGTACCGGTCTTGCCGCCGCTTGTGTACTGGGCCCCGGCAAAGGCGCGGGCGCCGGTGCCTTCCTTGTTTACCCCGGCCATGGCGCGCTTCACGAACTCGATGTGCTCGCGCTTCACGGGGAGCTGATGCATGGCTTCCGGCTCGAAATGCCGGCGCTCGCGGGTGCGCGGATGGTCGACGTGCGATACCAGGCGCGGCCGGTAGACCGTGCCGCCGTTGGCGAGCGTAGCCAGGGCCTGGGCAAGCTGGATCGGCGTATACGAGTTGTAGCCCTGGCCGATGCCGATGGAAATCGTCTCGCCCGGGTACCAGCGCTGCAGCTCCGGCCGGCGAAAGCGCTTCATTTTCCACTCGGGCGAAGGCAACACCCCGGCCACCTCGCCTTGCAGGTCGATGCCGGTGCGCGCGCCCAGGCCCAGGTGCTTCATGAAGTCGGCGATCGCGTCGATGCCCATGTCGTTGGCGAGCATGTAGTAGTACACATCGGAGGAAACGACGATCGACTTGTGCAGGTCCACCACGCCGTGGCCGCCGGGCTTCGAATCGCGGAAGCGGCGGTCGCCGAAGTAGAAGTAGCCCGGGTCGTTGATGGTGCTGCGCGGTGTGCGCTTGCCCAGGTGCAGCGCAGCCAGCGCCATGAACGGCTTGAAGGTCGAGCCGGGGGGGTAGGTGCCGGCGATGGCGCGGTTGTAAAGCGGCCGGTCGGGCGAATCGTTGAGCTCGGCCCAGTACTGCGGGGCGATGCCGTCGACGAACTGGTTGGGATCGAACCCGGGCTTGGAGACGAAGGCGAGCACTGCGCCGTTAGACGGATCGAGCGCAACTACCGCGCCGCGCCGGTCGCCCAGGGCCGACTCGACGACCTGCTGCAGCCGCAGGTCGAGCGTCAGGGTGACGTTGTTGCCCGGCTGCGACGGCGTGCGCGACAAGGTGCGGATGCCGCGGCCGGCGGCGTCGATCTCCACCTGCTCGAAGCCGGTGGTGCCGTGCAGCTCGTGCTGGTAGCTCGCCTCGACGCCGCTCTTGCCGATGAAGTCGGTGCCGCGATAATTGGCGTCGACCCCCTCCTGCTCGAGGCGCGCCTGGTCCTCCTGGTTGATGCGCCCCATGTAGCCCAGCACGTGCGAGGCGACGTCGCCGAACGGGTAGTGGCGAAACAGCCGTGCCTTTATCTCCACGCCCTGGAATCGAAAGCGGTTGGCGGCGAAGCGGGCGGCCTCCTCGTCGGTCAGGCGCGAGCGGATCGGCAGACTTTCCGCGTTGCGCGACTCCGACAGCAGCTTTCTGAAGCGGGCGCGGTCGCGCGCGGTAATTTCCACCAGCTCGGCCACCTCGTCGATGGTGCGCTCGATGCTGCGCACCCGGCGCGGGAAGATCTCCAGCGTGTAGCCGGAGAAATTGCGCGCCAGCACAGCGCCGTGGCGGTCGAGGATCAGGCCGCGGCTCGGCGGAATGGGCACCACCGATATGCGGTTGTCCTCCGCGCGCGAGGCGTAATGGTCGTGCTGCAGGACCTGCAGGAAGAAAAAGCGCGCTGCGAGCAAGGCAAAGAACACCAGCACCACCGCGCCCGCGATCGCAATGCGCAGGTGGAACTGGTGCAGCTCCCTCTCGCGGTCCCGGAGCTCGGCCACGGCTAGATTGTGCTCTCCCGCTCAAGACGCCGTTGTGGCGCGAGCAGGAGCCAGCTGACCGCCGGCCAGAGCAGGGCACCGACCAGGGGGCCAAAGTAAAGCGACCAGCCGGGGAAGGGGTCGCCGGCGGCGAGGCGCACCAGCAGCGCGACCGACTGGGTCAGCGCCAGGATCAGCGCCACGTGCAGCGCCTGCAGCAGCGGCCCGAACCACAGCACGCGCCGCGACAGCCAGATCGACACGAAGGCGAGCAGCGAATAGGCGAGGGCGTGCTGTCCCAGGAGCACGCCGTTGCCGGCGTCGACCAGCAGGCCGACCGTCCAGGCCACGCCCAGGCCGACCAGGCGCGGCTGGCGCACGCACCAGAAGGTCAGTACGAGCGCCACGAAGTCGGGCACCATGCGCAGGTCGTGCCACGGCAGGAAGTTGAGGAACATGGCGCCGGCCAGGGATGCGGCGATGGTGCTGGCGCGCGCCGGCCGCAGGATGTCTTCGGATCTACTTAGCGCCATCGGCGTCCTTGTCCTTCGACTTGGCGCGACGGGCTGCCTTCTCGGCGCGCCGGTCCTTTTTGGCGTC
Source organism: Burkholderiales bacterium (assembly GCA_036259215.1). Lineage (GTDB taxonomy): Bacteria > Pseudomonadota > Gammaproteobacteria > Burkholderiales > SG8-39 > SCGC-AG-212-J23. The sequence continues at coordinate 8,138 of DATACE010000125.1, forward strand.
CTCCGGGCGCGGAGGGTGGACCGACGGGTCGTGCAGCACCAGCACGTAACGCCCGCGGTCCACGCCGGCGGCCGGCTTGCACACCACGCGCGTGAACGAAAGCTCGGCGTCACGCTCGATGCGGATCACCGTAGCGACCGGCAGGCCGGGGGGATAAGTGCCGTCGATGCCCGAAGTGACCAGGTCATCGCCGTTCTGGATCTCGGCGTTGGAGGCCATGAAGCGCAGCTCCAGGGTGCCCGCCGGGCCGCTGCCGAACGCAATGGCGCGCAGGCCGCTGCGCACTACCTGCACCGGGATGGCCTGGTCCTGGTCGGTGATCAGCGTGACCTCGGAGAGCAGTGGATGCACGCGCGTCACCTGGCCGACCAGGCCGATCTCGTCGGCCACCGGGCTGCCGGCGCTCACGCCGTGATGCGCGCCCGCATTGATGAACATCTTGTGCGAGTAGGGATCGCGGCTGGCGTAAAGCACTTCCGCCGGGATGCTCTTGACCGGCAGCTTCTCGGCCGCGCCGATCAGGCGGCGCAGCTGCAGTACCTCGGCCTCGGCCGCGCTATAGCGCTGCGCGTCCTGGGCGAGCGCCAGCGCCTTGGCGCGCAGCGCGGCGTTGTCCTCCACGAGCTGCGCCTGGGTGGAAAAGTACGCCCCCACGGCGGCAAAGAAATCGATGGGCGCCGTTGCGGCCCGCTGCAGCGGGTAGGCGACCAGCGCGAGGCCGCTCCTCAGGCCCTCGGCATACCGGAAGCGCGCGTCGAGCACCAGCAGCGCAAGCGACATCGAAGCGAAGAAAAACAGCCGTACGAGCGGCGCCGGACCCCTTTTGAAGAAGGGCGGGGGGGTGTGTTCCATCCCCCGTTACGCTCAGTCGTTGGTGAAGATCGGGCCGAAGTGCTCCATCTTCTCCAATGCCTTGCCCGAGCCGCGTACCACGCAGGTGAGCGGGTCGTCGGCCACGATGACCGGAAGCCCCGTCTCCTCCATGAGCAGCCTGTCCAGGTCGCGCAGCAGCGCGCCGCCGCCGGTGAGCACCATGCCTTTTTCGGCGATGTCGGCGCCCAGCTCGGGCGGGGTCTGCTCCAGCGCTGACTTGACCGCCGACACGATCTGGTTGAGCGGCTCGGTGAGCGCCTCCAGGATCTCGTTGGAGGAAATGGTGAAGCTGCGCGGAATGCCTTCGGCGAGGTTGCGGCCCTTGACTTCCATCTCGCGCACTTCGCTGCCGGGAAACGCCGAGCCGATCTCCTTCTTGATCATCTCCGCGGTGGTCTCGCCGATCAGCATGCCGTAGTTGCGGCGGATGTAGTTGATGATCGCCTCGTCGAACTTGTCGCCGCCGACGCGCACCGAGCCCGAATACACCATGCCGCCCAGCGAGATCACGCCCACTTCGGTGGTGCCTCCGCCGATGTCCACGACCATCGAGCCGGTGGCGTCGGCCACCGGCAGGTCGGCGCCGATCGCCGCGGCCATCGGCTCCTCGATCAGGTACACCTGGCCGGCCCCGGCGCCTATCGCGCTCTCGCGGATGGCGCGGCGCTCGACCTGCGTCGAGCCGCAAGGCACGCAGATGATGATTCGCGGGCTGGGCGAGAAAAGCTTGTTGTCGTGCACCTTCTTGATGAACTGCTTGAGCATCTGCTCGGTCACGGTGAAGTCGGCGATCACCCCGTCCTTCATCGGCCGGATGGCGATGATGTTCCCGGGAGTCTTGCCGAGCATCTGCTTGGCTTCCTTGCCCACTGCCTGGATGGTTTTTTTCCCGTTGGGCCCGGCTTCCTGGCGGATGGCCACCACCGAGGGCTCGTCCAGGACGATGCCCTTGCCGCGGACATAGATCAGCGTGTTGGCGGTGCCGAGGTCGATCGCCAGATCGTTCGAAAAGTAGCTGCGCAGGAATCCGAACATGGGCAAGCGGAAGCCTTCTCCCTGTGGTTTCTTGTGCGCCGCAAAGGGGCGGCGCGAGTGGCCGATATAATACGCCAAGCACGCTGAGTTATTAAGGGAAATACTCCCGAGCGCGAGCCCCGAACCGGCCCCAAAAGGCCCGCCATTTCCATGTCGCTTTCCGACGACCAGATCCGGCGCCTCGCGCGCCTTGCCCGCATCGCCATCGGACCCGAAGAGTCGGCCGAGGTCGCCCGCCGGCTGAACCGCGTCCTTGCGCTGGTGGAGCAGATGCGTGCCGTGGACACCGCGGGCATCGAGCCCATGTCCCACGCGCTGGACATGGTCCAGCGGCTGCGCGCCGACGAGGCGACCGAGAACGACCGGCGGCACGACTACCAATCCGTGGCGCCGGCGGTGGACGAGGGGCTATACCTCGTGCCCAAGGTAATAGAGTGATCGACGCCACGTGATCAACTCCACGGTTACTGAACTGTCCGAGGCGCTCGCCGCGCGCACGGTGTCCTCCGAGGAGCTCACCCGGGCGTTCCTCGATCGGATACGCAAACTGAACGGCGCGCTCAACGCCTTCATCACCGTGGACGAGGACTACAGCCTCGAGCGCGCCCGGCTGGCCGACGCCGCGCGGGCGCGCGGCGAGGCCGGCCCGCTCACCGGCATTCCGCTTGCCCACAAAGACATCCTGTGCACGCGCGCGCTGCCCACCACCTGCGGCTCCCGGATGCTCGCGGCTTACCGCAGCCCTTACGATGCCCACGTGGTCGAGCAGCTGGACCGCGCCGGCGCCGTGGTGCTGGGCAAGTGCAACATGGACGAGTTTGCGATGGGCTCGTCCAACGAGAGCTCGTACTTCGGGGCAGCGCGCAATCCCTGGGACCGGCGGCGGGTTCCCGGCGGCTCCTCGGGCGGCTCGGCCGCCGCGGTGGCCGCCCGGATGTCTCCCGCCGCCACCGGCACCGACACCGGCGGCTCGATCCGGCAGCCGGCAGCCATGACCGGCATCTGCGGGCTCAAGCCCACCTATGGCGCCGTGTCGCGTTATGGCCTGGTGGCCTTTGCTTCCTCGCTCGACCAGGCCGGCCCCATGGCGAGAAGCGCCGCGGACCTGGCGCTGCTGCTGAACGCGATGGCCGGCTTCGACCCGCGTGACTCGACCAGCGTGGACCGGCCGAAGGAGGACTACACGCAGGGCCTCGGGGCAAAGCTCGAGGGCCTGCGTCTCGGGCTGCCGGAAGAATATTTCGGCGACGGCGTCGAGCCCGGCGTGCGCAAGGCGGTGCAGGACGCAGTGCGCTGGTTCGAGTCGCAGGGCATGCGCAAAGTCGACATTTCGTTGCCGAACGCGAAGCTCGGCGTGCCGGTGTACTACGTGATCGCGCCGGCGGAGGCGTCGTCGAACCTTTCGCGATTCGACGGCGTGCGCTACGGCCACCGCGCCGCGGCCTACGCCGACCTCGTCGACATGTATGCCCGCACGCGCGCGGAAGGCTTCGGCGCCGAAGTGAAGCAGCGCATCCTGGTCGGCACCTATGTCCTGTCGCACGGCTACTACGATGCCTACTATCTGCAGGCGCAGAAGGTCCGCCGGCTCATCGCGCGCGACTTCGCGGCCGCGTTCGAGCGCTGCGACGTGATCCTGGGCCCCACTTCGCCCGGCACCGCCTTCGAGATCGGCGCCAACACGGACGATCCGGTGAAGATGTACCTGAACGACATCTTCACCATTCCTGCGCCCCTCGCCGGGCTGCCCGCGCTGTCGCTGCCCTGCGGCTTCGATGCGGCCGGCCTGCCGGTGGGCCTGCAGCTGACCGGGCGCCATTTCGCCGAAGCGCTGCTGCTTGGGGCGGCGCATCGCTATCAGCAGGCGACCGACTGGCATTTGCGCGTGCCGAAGGAATCGCCGCTATGAAAAAGCTGCTGCCGCTGCTTCTCGCCTTGCCGCTGGCCGCGGCCGGCCAGGAAATGGCGGGGCAGCTGGGCAGCCGCGATGCATTGCTCACTTTGCACGCCTTGCAGCAGCCCGACGGCGGCTGGCGCGTGACCGGCGAGTACGTGATTCTGCCGACGCTGCAACGGCGCTTCCTCGAGGGCGAGCGCAGCCCCGAGCTGGGCGTCACCACGCTCAGGGAAGGGGCGACGCCCATCCTCTTCGGACGCGACCCCACCGGCGAGCTGCGCGGCACCTGGCGCGGCGGCGTGTTCAAGGGCACCCGCCACGGCGCCGGCGGCCAGGAGCGCGAGCGCTTCGAGTTCAGCGAGGACTTCCCCGCCATGGACGACTACGCCGCCACCGTGAGCTGCGAGGTGCGCGAGGGCAGGTACAGCGCCACCCTCAGCCTCGCCGCGCAATCGGGGAAGGTCAAAGCTTTCGACTGGCAGTCCCGCCTGCAGCCCAGCGGTCACTCTTGTCATTTATCCGGCCTGGCCCAGGCGCCGTTCGGCGGCGGCGTTCAGCTCAGGGCGGGCGAGTGCCGCGTGACCTTGCGAGAGGTCGGCGGCACCGTGAAAGTCGCCGCCGAAGGTTGCAGCGCGCAATGCGGCTCGCACGCCTACCTCGAGCCGATGCTACTCGAGCGCCGCGGCAGCTGCCGGCTGCTGCACCCGGGGACGCGCTAGGCATGGCGTGGGACGTCGTGGTCGGCATCGAGACGCATGCGCAGCTTGCCACGCGCAGCAAGATGTTCTCGGCCGCCTCCACCGCATTCGGCGCTGCGCCGAACAGCCAGGCCTCGGCCGTGGACCTCGCGCTGCCCGGCGTGCTGCCCGTGGCGAATCGTGCCGCGGTGGAGCACGCCGTGCGCTTCGGGCTCGCGGTGAAGGGCACGATCAACCGCCGCTCCATCTTTGCGCGCAAGAACTACTTCTACCCGGATCTGCCCAAGGGCTACCAGATCAGCCAGTACGAATCGCCGATCGTGCAGGGCGGGGCGCTGAGGTTCCTCACGGGGGACGAAGAAAAAGTCGTCCGCCTCACGCGAGCGCACCTCGAGGAAGATGCGGGCAAGTCGCTGCACGAGGACTTGCGCGGCATGACCGGCATCGACCTCAACCGGGCCGGCATCCCCCTGCTCGAGATTGTCTCGGAGCCCGAGCTGCGCGGCGCCAAGGAGGCGGTCGCTTATGCGCGTGCGCTGCACGCGCTGGTGGTGTGGATCGGCATCTGCGACGGCAACATGCAGGAAGGGTCGTTTCGCTGCGACGCCAACGTCTCGGTGCGCAGGCCGGGCGAGGGCCTCGGCACGCGCTGCGAGATCAAGAACCTGAACTCCTTTCGCTTCATGGAGCGCGCTATCGAGCACGAGGCGCGGCGCCAGATCGAGCTGCTCGAGGGCGGCGGCGAGGTGGCCCAGGAGACGCGCCTGTACGACCCCGACCGGGACGAGACGCGCTCGATGCGAAGCAAGGAGGACGCCCAGGATTACCGCTACTTTCCGGACCCGGACCTACTCCCGCTGGTGGTTTCGGAGCTTCTTTTGGATGAAATTCTTCGAGGGCTGCCCGAGCTGCCCGATGCCCGCCGGGAGCGATTCATGCGCGAGTACCGGCTGCCGGCCTACGACGCGGGGGTCCTGACCGCCTCGCGCGCCGCCGCCGACTATTTCGAGGCGCTGGCGGCGGCCGCGGGGGCCGAGCCCAAGACCTGCGCCAACTGGCAGATGGGCGAGCTCGCCGCTGCCCTCAACCGTGACGGCAAAGACATCGCTTCGTGCCCGGTTTCCGCCGGCATGCTGGCCGGCATCATCCGGCGCGTGAACGACGGAACCATCAGCGGCAAGGCGGCCAAGCAGGTGTTCGAGGTGATGTGGAGCAAGGGCGGCGATGCGGACGACATCATCGAGCGCGAGGGGCTGCGGCAGATGAGCGATGCCGGCGCGCTCGACAAGGCGGTGGAGGAGGTGCTAGCCGCGAATGCCAGGCAGGTGGCGGACTACCGCGCCGGGAAGGAAAAGGCCTTCAACTCCCTCGTCGGCCAGGTGATGAAGGCCACCCGCGGCAAGGCGAACCCCGCCCAGGTGAACGAGCTTCTGCGCAAGAAGCTCGGCTAACGCTTGCCGGTCAGCTGGCCGAAGCGCTTCTTGTCCTCGTCGTAGCGCTCGTTGATCTGCTCCTGCTCCTTGCGCTTCGATGCGAGGAGCTCCTCCTGGTACTGCAGGTCCATGCGGGTGTTGCGCACGTCGTCTGCCAGCCTGGGGGGCGGCGTGCCGGTCTCTTTGTAGAGCTCCAGCTCCTTCTCGTAGCCCGCCTCGCGCTTCCTGAGCTGCTCGATGCGCGTTTCGAGGTCCTGGATCGCCTTTTGATTGCCGGCGAGGGCGCGCTTGCGCGCCTGGTCGATGTCCTTGGTGCTGGTATAGGTGGCGAGGAGCGCCCGGTTGCGCCGCGCCGCTTCGCGCTGCAAAGCGAGCTGCTCGCGCTTCTTCGCTTCGGCCGCCTCCTTCGCGACCCGTTCCTTCTCCGTGCCCTCCGGATCGATGCGCCGCACCACCCGGCCTTGCCGGTTCAGCACTTCCACCGGCTGGCCGATGCACTGCGGCGGCACGGCGGAGCCGTAATACTTCCTGCCGTCCTTGCTGATGCAGCGGTACGACTGAGCGTCGGCGGCAAGCGGCGGCACCATGAGCGCCGCGGCGAGCACGAGGATTCTTGTTTTCATAGCCTTCCCCATTCGGCTGCGAACAAGCCATTCTAAGATAAAATCGCGCATGCTTTTTGCGGACCGGACCTTCGTCGCCGAGACGACGGCGAAGATGCTGCTCGAAGTGAAGGCTGTGCATTTTTCACAGGACAAACCCTTCATCTTCACTTCCGGCTGGGCGAGCCCGGTGTACATCGATTGCCGCAAGCTCATCTCCTATCCGCGTGTGCGCTCGACCCTAATCGACTTCGCCGCAGGCACCCTGCTGCGCGACGCGGGATTCGAGCAGTTCGACACGGTCGCCGGCGGAGAGACGGCCGGCATCCCCTACGCCGCCTGGATCGCCGAGCGCCTCGGCCTGCCGATGCAGTATGTGCGCAAGAAGCCCAAGGGCTTCGGGCGCAACGCGCAGATCGAGGGCGACATCCGCGAGGGCTCGCGCACGCTGCTGGTGGAGGACCTCACCACCGACGGGCGCAGCAAGATCAACTTCTGCCGTGCGCTGCGCGAGGCGGGGGCGGTGGTGGAGCACGTGTTCGTGGTGTTCTACTACGACATCTTTCCGCAATCGAAGGACATCCTGGCGGAGATCGGCGTGCGCCTGCACCACCTTGCCACTTGGTGGGACGTGCTGCGCGTGGCGAAGCAGGCCGGGCACTTCGAGCCGCGTGTCATCGACCAGGTGGAGCGCTTCCTGCACGCTCCTGCCGCCTGGTCCGCGGAGCACGGTGGGGTCTCCGAATTCCCGCAGGGTTGATGCGTGTCATCACGCTGAACGTCAACGGCGTACGCTCCGCCGCGAAAAAGGGCGTGTTCCGCTGGCTCGCGGCGCAGCGTGCCGACGTGGTGTGCCTGCAGGAATTGAAGTGCCACGAGGCCGACCTCGATGCGAAGCTGCACGGGCTGAAGGCCTTCTCGTCTTGCTACGCGTTTGCGCGGAAGAAGGGCTATAGCGGCGTGGCGCTGCTGTCGCGCAGGGCCCCGGACGAGGTGAAGCAGGGCTTCGCCAGCCGCGAGTTCGACGCCGAAGGGCGCTATGTGGAGGCGCGCTTCGGCAACCTGTGGGTCATCTCGGTGTACATGCCTTCGGGCTCCGCCGGCCCGCACCGCCAGGCTTCCAAGTTCCGTTTCCTGAAGCAGTTCATCCGTCACCTGGGCGCATTGAGGCAAAGGGGCCATGAAGTCATCCTGTGCGGCGACTGGAACATCGCGCACCAGGAGATCGACCTCAGGAACTGGCGCTCCAACCAGAAGAACTCGGGCTTCCTGCCCGAGGAGCGCGCGTGGCTGGGCAAGGTGTTCGACGAGCTGGGCTACGTGGACGTGTTCCGGCGCCTGAACCCCCGCCCCGAGCAGTACACATGGTGGTCCAACCGGGGCCAGGCCTGGAAAAAGAACGTCGGCTGGCGCATCGATTACCAGATCGCCACGCCGGGCATCGCTGCCACGGCGGTGAAGGAGTCGATCTACAAGGCGAAGCGGTTCTCCGACCACGCGCCCTTGACGATCGACTATGACTACCCGCTGGCTTAGAGGCGTCCGGCCCTACCTCGAGGCCGCGCCGCTCGCGGCCCTGTTCCTGGGCATCTCCTCGGGCTTCGCCTTCGCCATGATCGGCGCAACCCTCACCACGCGCCTCGCGCAGCACGGCATCACCAAAAGCGCGGTGACCGCCTTCGCGCTCACGTTTCTCGCCTACAACTTCAAGTTCCTGTGGGCCCCGATGGTCGACAACCTGCGGCTGCCGCTCATCGGCCGGTTCGGGCAGCGGCGCAGCTGGCTGTGGCTGACGGGGGTGCTGGTCATGGCGTCGGTGGCCTTCCTGGGCCTTGCGGACCCGGACGAGGCGCTCTACATGGTGGCGCTCGCCGCGGTCGCCGTAGGCGTGGCCGGGGCGACCTTCGACATCATCATCGACGCCTACCGCATCGAGCTGCTCGAGCCGCGCCAGCTCGGCGCGGGCTCCGGCATGTCGCAGTACGGCTGGCGCATCGGCGCGGCGGCCGCCGGCGCGCTCGCGCTGGTCCTCGCCTACCGGTTCGGCTGGGCCGCCGCCTACTTCGCCTGCGCCGCCTTTGCCCTGCCGGCCATGCTGGTGGGCCTGGTGATGGGCGAGCCCGCGCGCCACCGCGAGCCGGCACGGCCGCACGGCGTAGGAGAGGCCATCGTCGCCTACTTCCGTCCGCTCCTGGAGTTCCTGGGACGGCAGGGCGCGCTGGTGGTGCTGCTGTTCGTGCTCATCCACAAGATCGGCGACACGCTCGCCAACCTCACGCTCAGGCTGCTGTTCGAGGATCTCGGATTCACCAACGACGAGGTGGCGTTCTACGACGTGGGCATCGGCTTCGCCGCGCTGCTCATGGGCGTGTTCGTGGGCGGCGTGCTCTACGTGCGACTGGGCATGAAGCGCTCGGTCCTCATCAGCCTGGTGCTGATGGCGGTGTCCAACTTCAGCTTCGCGGCGCTGGCCGCGGCCGGGCACAGCAATCTGGGCATGGCCGCGGCCATCGGCTTCGAAAACTTCGCCAGCGGCATCGGCGGCGTCACCGTGGTCGCGTACCTATCGGCGCTGTGCAACCTGCGCTTCACCGCGAGCCAGTACGCGCTGCTCTCGGCGCTCGCCAGTATCGCCGGCCGCGTGCTCACCGGAACCACCGTAGGGGCGCTGATCGATGCCATCGGCTACGTCAACTTCTACCTGCTCACCACCCTGGTCGCCCTGCCCGGCGTGGTCTTGTTCTGGTTCATGATGCGCTCGGGGCTGGCCGACCTGTCGATCGGCTCGGCGGGCAAGGAAGGCGCGGCTCAGCCCGACGTGCAGCGGTAGACCGCCAGGCTGCCGAGCAGGTTGGGCATCACGCTGACCGGCCTGCCCTCGTGCAGCACCAGGCGCTCGCGGATGCGGATCTCCATGCGCCGGCACAGGTCCTCGAAGTCGGTGATGGTGCAGTGGTGCACGTTGGGCGTCTCGTACCACTCGTAGGGCAGCGAGGCCGACACCGGCATGTGGCCCAGCGCCACCTGCAGGCGCGCGCTCCAGTGGCCGAAATTCGGGAAGCTCACGATCGCCTCGCGCCCGACGCGCAGCATCTCGCGCAGCACGGCCTCGGTGCGGTGCACGGCCTGCAGCGTGAGCGACAGGATGACGCAGTCGAACGAGGCATCGGCGAACAGCGACAGCCCGCTTTCCAGGTCGACCTGCAGCACGTTGACGTCGTTGGCGACGCAGGCGATCACCCTTTCGTCGTCGATTTCGACGCCGTAGCCGGGGGCTTCGCGCTGCTGCCACAGCGCACGCAGCAGCGCGCCGTCACCGCAGCCCAGATCGAGCACGCGCGCGCCCTGGGGTACCCAGCGGACGATGGCGTCGAGGTCGGCTCTCAAAGGTCGATGGTCGCGAAGTAGGAGCGCAGCGCCGCGTGGTAGCGCGGGTCCTCGAGCAGGAAGGCGTCGTGGCCGCCCGGAGCGTCGATCTCCAGGTAGGACACGATGCGCCGGTTGTCGAGCAGCGAGCGCACGATCTCGCGCGAGCGCGAGGGCGGAAAGCGCCAGTCGGACTTGAAGGACACCACCAGGAACTGGGCGCGCGCGCGCCAGCGCCGCCGACAGGTTGCCGTCGAAGTCGCCCGCCGGGTCGAAGTAGTCCAGCGCCTTGGTGATGCGCAGGTAGGTATTGGCGTCGAAGTAGGTGGAGAACTTGTCGCCCTGGTAGCGCAGGTAGGATTCGACCTCGAAGTCGATGTCGAAGTCGAAGCCAAGCGCCTTTCGCCGCAGCAGGCGGCCGAACTTCTCCGCCATCGCCTCGCCCGACAGATAGGTGATGTGGCCGATCATGCGCGCGATGCGCAGGCCGCGCGTGGGCACCACGCCCTTGTCGTAGTAGTGGCCGCCGTGGAAGTCCGGGTCGGTCATGATCGCCTGGCGCGCCACCTCGTTGAAAGCGATGTTCTGCGGCGAGAGCTTGGCCGCCGCGGCGATCACCAGTGCGTGGCGTACCCGCTCGGGAAAGGACAGGGTCCATTGCAGCGCCTGCATGGCGCCGAGCGAGCCCCCGATCACCGCGGCGAAGGTCTCGATGCCCAGGCGGTCGGCGAGCCGCGCCTGGCTCTCGACCCAATCCTCCACCGTGACCACCGGAAAATCCGCGCCCCACGGCCTGCCGGTTGCCGGGTTGGGCGACGCCGGCCCCGTGGAGCCAAAGCAGCTTCCGAGATAGTTCGAGCCGATCACGAAAAAGCGATTCGTGTCGAGCGGCTTGCCCGGACCGACCAGGTTGTCCCACCACCCCACGCTTTGAGGTTCATTTTCATAAAAGCCTGCAACGTGGTGCGACGCATTCAGCGCGTGGCAGACCAGCACCGCATTGCTGCGCGCGGCGTTCAGCTCGCCGTAAGTTTCATAGGCGATGTCGTACGCCGGCAGCTCGGCGCCGCTGCGCAATCGGATCGGCGCGTCGAAGCGCGCCTTTTGCGCGACGACGGCGCCGACGGAGGAGGGATCGTGGGGAGCGTTCAGGATCGGCTCTTTAGCGGCATTTGTTAGGCGCCCGCAAGCGGATTCAAATCGGCGCCCGCCGATTATAGCGGAGACTTCGCTGCGCCCGAGCGGATCAGGGAATCGATCTCGGATTCGGAAAAGCCCGCTTCGCCGAGGACTTCACGCGTGTGCTCGCCCAGGCGCGGCGCGTGGCGCCGGTACTCGGGCGGCGACTCGGACCACTCGGAGGGCACCGCCATGGAGCGCAGGCGCCCCTCGGTCGGGTGCTCCACGCTGCGAAAGTAGCCGGTGGCCGCCAGGTGCGGGTCGGCGACGATGTCCTCGATGCTGTTCATGCGCTGCACCGGGATGTCGGCCTGTCCCAGCGCCTCCAGCCATTCCGCGGTGCTGCGCCTCTTCAGCTCCTCGGCGACGAAGGCGTAGGCCTCCGGGTAATGCTTGCTGCGCACTTCCTGGCTGGAGAACTTTGGGTCGTCGAACTTCTCCGGCTGCCCTATCACCTCGAAGAACGCGCGCCACTGCTTGTCGTTGTAGATCAGCACGCAGACATAGCCGTCGCGGGTGCGGTAGGGCCGGCGATCGGGGGCCAGCATGCGGGCGTAGCCCGCCTCCCCCTGCTGCGGGTCGAAGGTATAGCCGCCCAGGTGCTCGCCGAGCACGATCTGCAGCAGGTGCTCGAACATGGGCACGTCGACGCGCTGCCCCCTGCCGCTTTTCTCGCGGCGGTAGAGCGCCGCGCTCACCGCGCTTGCCACCTGCTGGCCCACGGAGCGGTCGGCGACAATGATGGGCGCATAGCGCGGGGTCTCGGCGCCCTGCTTGTGCAGCAGCCAGGGCAGGCCCGCCGCGCCCTGGATGAGGTCGTCGTAGGCGGCCTTCGCGGCGTAAGGTCCGCGCTGGCTGTAGCCGAAGCAGCCGACGTAGATGAGGCGCGGGTTTTCCTTCTTCACCTCTTCATACGACAGCTTGAGGCGCGCCATCGCCTGGGGTCGGATGTTGTAGACCAGGACATCGGCGGTCTTCGCCAGGGCGAGGCAGGCGTGCCGCGCAGGGGCCTGCTTCAGGTCGAGCACGATGGAGCGCTTGTTGCGGTTGGCGTTGAGAAAAATATGCCCCATGCCCGGGTTGCGATACGGCCAGGCGTAGCGCATCACGTCGCCGTCGGGCGGCTCCACCTTGATCACGTCGGCGCCGAAGTCGGCGAGGATCTGGGTGGCGTACGGGCCCATGACCACGGTGGTCAGGTCGAGCACGCGCACGCCGTGCAGTGGCCCGGGCATCTCAGGAATTGAGCTTGGCGAGGAGCTCTTTGGTCTTGGCCGGATCGCTCGCCCGCAGCACGCGCTGGGCGAGCGTCTGCACCTCGGCCAGGTTGGTGCGCAGGATGCGCTCCTTGATCGGCAGGAGCTGCGAGGGATGCATCGAGAAATTGCGCAAGCCCAGCCCGAGCAGCAGGCGCGTGAACTGCAGGTCGCCGGCCATCTCACCGCACACCGCCACCGGCACGCCGCCGCGCGTCGCCGTCTGGATGGTGCCCGCGACCAGCGTCAGCACCGCCGGGTGCAAAGGATCGTACAGGTGCGCTACCGCGTCGTCGGTGCGGTCGATGGCGAGGGTGTACTGGATCAGGTCGTTGGTGCCGATGGACAGGAAGTCCAGGCGCCGCATGAAGATCGGCAGGGCGAGCGCCGCCGCCGGGATCTCGATCATGCCGCCGATCCTCACTTCCCGGTCGTAGGGCGTGCCGCGCTCGTCCAGCTGCTGCTTCGCCTGCCGGATGAGCGCCAGCGTCTGCTCGATCTCGTGCACGTGCGCGAGCATCGGCAGAAGAATCCGCACCTTGCCGTAGTGCGAGGCGCGCAGGATGGCGCGCAGCTGGGTAAGGAACATCTGCGGCTCGGCCAGGCAGAAGCGGATGGCGCGCAGCCCCATCGCCGGGTTGGGCATGGTGCCGCCGCTCGCGCCGTTCAGCGCCTTGTCGGCGCCGATGTCCAGGGTGCGCAGCACCACCGGCCTGCCTTCCATCGCCTGCGCCACGTCGCGATAGGCCTCGAACTGCTCGTCCTCGACCGGCAGGTCCTTGCGGTTCAGGAAGATGAACTCGCTGCGGAACAGGCCGACGCCCTGAGCCCCGACCTCAAGCACCTGCGGCATGTCCTCCGGCAGCTCGATGTTGGCGAACAGCTCCACCGGCGTGCCGTCGAGTGTGGCGACCGGCGTAGAGCGCAGGCGCTTGAGGCGCTGGCGCTCCAGGCCGAGCTGCGACTGTCGCAGCCGGTACTCGGCCAGCACCAGCGGGTCCGGGTTGACGATCAGCACGCCGTGCACGCCGTCGACGATGAGCAGCTCGCGCTCGGCGATGGTCTGGAAAGCGTGGTGCAGGCCCACGATCGCCGGAATGCCGAGGCTGCGGGCCACGATAGCGGTATGGGAGGTGACGCCGCCGACGTCGGTGACGAAGCCGCCGAACTGGTGGCGCTTGAACAGCAGCATGTCGGCGGGCGACAAGTCGTGCGCCACCACTACCATCTCCTGCTCCTCGGCGAGGTCCGGCTCGGCCACCGCCTGCGCCCCCATGAGGGCCTTCAGCACGCGCTCCACGGCCTGCTGCACGTCGGCCTTGCGCTCGCGCAGGTACGCGTCTTCGATCTCGTCGAAGCGGTCGGTGAGCTTCTCCATCTGCTGCACCAGCGCCCACTCGGCGTTGGCGCGCCGCTCGCGAATCAGGTCTTTCGGCACCTGGGCGAGCGCGGAGTCGTCCAGGATCATGCGGTGCAGGTTGAGAAAAGCCGCGAACTCCGGCGGCGAGCCCGCCGGGATGTGGGCGGTCAAGGCGTGCAGCTCTTCGCCCGCCTTGCGCAGGCCGGCCTCGAAGCGCCGCACTTCCGCTTCCACCTGGTCCTGCCCGATCTCGTAGTGCGCCACCTCCAGACGCGCGGTGGTGACGAGGTGCGCGTAGCCGATGGTGATGCCGCTGGAGACGGCGTGGCCGTGAAGGACGAAATTCATTCGCCTTCGCCGAACTTGTCCGCGATCAGCAGGAGCAGCGCCTGGATCGCCTGCTCCGCGTCTTCGCCGCTCGCTTCGATCAGCACCGTGGTGCCCATGCCGGCGGCCAGCATCATGACCCCCATGATGCTCTTCGCGTTTACCCGCCGCCCGCTGCGCGACAGCCAGATCTCGGATTTGTAGCCGCCGGCCAGGTGCGTGAGCTTGGCCGCCGCGCGTGCGTGCAGGCCGAGCTTGTTCACGATGCGGGCCTCCGCCCTAGGCATCGCAGCAGCGGTCGGTGTTCATGTGCACCAGGCCTTCGGCGCCACCCGACAGCGCGCGCTGCACCGCCGCCCCCAGAGGGAGCGGGCTGGCGCCGCTGCGGCTGGTCAGCACCCTCAGCAGCATCGGCAGCGATACCCCCGAGACGCCTTCCACGCGGCCATCCTCGAGCAGCCGCGACACCACGTTGCCCGGGGTGGCGCCGAAGAGATCGGTGAGGATCAGCACGCCCTGGCCGGCGTCGATCTGCTCCATCAGCTCGCGCGCGCGCAGCACCAGGTCGTCCGGGTCGTCCTGGCGCCAGACGCTCAGGGTGGCGAGCTGCTCGGGCCGGGCGTCCAGGATCTGGGCGGCGCTGTCGAGCAGCGAGGTGCCGATCTCGCCGTGGGTGACGATCAGGACGCCGATCACGAAAGCTTGGACAGCAGGGCTTCGACGAAGGTGCCGGCGACGTCGAAGCCGGTCTGGTCCCGGATTTCGCGAAAGCCGGTCGGGCTGGTGACGTTCAGCTCGGTGAGCCAGTCGCCGATGACGTCCAGGCCGACGAACAGCAGCCCGCGCGCCGCGAGCGCCGGTCCGATCGCTGCGGCGATCTCGCGGTGGCGCGGCGTGACGGCCTGCGCCTCGCCGCGCGCGCCGGCCGCCAGGTTGCCGCGCGACTCGCCCGGCTTCGGGATGCGGGCAAGGCAATGCGGCACGACCTCGCCGTCGATCAGGATCACGCGCTTGTCGCCCTGCGCGATCTCGGGGATGAAGCGCTGCGCCATGACGCTGCGCGTGCCGCCGTCGGACACGGTCTCCACGATCACGTTGCGGTTCGGATCGTCGTGCCGCACGACGAAAATGCCGGCGCCGCCCATCCCGTCCAGCCGCTTGAATACCACCTTCTTGTGCTCGTCGGCGAACGCCTGCAGATGCTCCATCGAGCGGGCGACCAGCGAGGGCACCGTGAACTGCGGAAACTCGGCGATGGCGAACTTCTCGTTGTGGTCGCGGATGGCGCGCGGCGAATTGAAAACTCTCGCGCCCTTGCGCTCGGCTTCCTCGAGCAGCCAGGTGCTCGCCACGTACTCCATGTCGAAAGGCGGGTCCTTGCGCATCAGCACCGCGTCGTAGTCGGGCAGCGCGCGGGTGGCGCTCTCGTGCGTGCGATACCAGTCTTCGTCGTCGTCGGTCAGGGAGATGCGCGTGGCGCTCGCCGCCACGCGGTTCTTTGTCCAGTGCAGCGCCGTCTGCGCGCAGATCCAGGCCTGCTGGCCGCGCGCCTGGGCGGCGCGCATCATGGCGACGGTGGTGTCTTTGTACGCCTTGAGCTCTTCAGGCGGATCGGTGATGAAGAGCAGGCCCAGGCTTATTTGCTCTGCGAGACCATGAACTCGACCGCCGCGCGCACCTGCGCGTCGGTCAGCGCCGCGTTGCCGCCCTTGGGAGGCATGGCGCCTTTGCCCTTCAGCACCGATTGCACGAGCACGTCCATGCCCTGCTGGATGCGCGGCGCCCAAGCTGCCTTATCGCCAAGGGGGGGCGACCCGGCTACGGAAACCTGGTGGCACGCCGCGCAGGTCTGGCTGTAGACGGCTTTGGCGTCCATGGCCGCCGGCTTGCCGGCCGCCTGCGCCGGAGCCTGCGCCACCGGCGGCGGTGCGGCGCCCGGATCCCAGCGGCCTACCGGCTGGATGCGCGCGGCGACGGCGTCCGGATTGAGCACGTTCGGCTCGGCGCTCGGCCCGCTGGTGGCGAGCTGCACCAGCATGAGGATCAGGATCACCGGCACCACGAAGGCCAGCAGCACCACCACGATCAGCTGCTTGGGGGTTTTGATGAATGACGAATGCGTGTCGTGCTCGCTCACGGGATGGCGTTCGGATTGGAGGGTAAAGGCATGATTTTAGCTTCAAACCTGCGGTGGGACGCTGGCTCATCCTGTTCGGTTTGCTGCTCGTCGTGCTGGGGATCGCCTGGCCATGGCTCGCCAAGCTCGGCCTCGGGCGGCTGCCGGGCGACCTGCGCATCGAGCGCGACGGTTTCGGGTTTTATTTTCCGATCACGACCAGTCTCATCGTTTCCATCGTCCTGTCCCTGCTGCTGTGGCTGTTCCGCCGCTAACGCGTGGACGGGGAAGGGGAAACGGGCTATCCTGCGCGCCTTCCTCGCAGCGCCCGTAGCTCAGCGGATCAGAGTATTGGCCTCCGAAGCCAAGGGTCGTGGGTTCGAATCCCGCCGGGCGCGCCACCCCATGAAAAAGGGCGCCTAGCGGCGCCCTTTCCCTGCCGCGTCCCTAGGCGACGCCGTGCTTCCTGAACCAGGCGAGCATGCGCTTCCAGCCGTCTTCGGCCGCCTCCTTGCGGTAGCTCGGCCGGTAGTCGGCATTGAAGGCGTGCGGCATGCCTTCGTAGACGTGGATCTGCGATTTTTCGTCGTTGCCGAAGGCCTTTAGCCCCGCGCGCATGCGCTCGACGTGCTCCATCGGAATGCCCTGGTCGGCGCCGCCGTAGAGCCCGAGCACCGGCCGGTCGATCTTGTCGGCGACATCGATCGGGGTCTGCGGCATGCCGGGCGGGCGCGGGTTCAGACTGCCGTACCAGGCAACGCCGGCGTCGACCTTCTTCTGGTGCGCGGTGTACATCCACACCATGCGGCCACCGATGCAAAAGCCGGTGATGCCGAGCTTGCCGGCGTTGGCGCGCGCATGCTTCTCCGCCCAGCCGAGCACCCGGTCGAGGTCCTGAAATGCCTGCTCGTCGGTGAGCTTGGTCGCCGTCGCGACCACCTGCTTCAAGTCTTCGACCTTCGTGAGGTCGCCCATCCGGAAGTAAGGGTCGTTGGAGACGGCGAAGTAGCCGGCCTTGCCGAGCCGGCGCACGACGTCCTTGATGTGCTCGTGCAGGCCGAACACTTCCGGTACGACGATCACCACCGGCCGCTTCCCCCTGCCCTTCGGCACGGCGTAATACGCCGGGATATCGCCGATCTTGGTGTCGCCGCCTTCCAATCCGTCCATCGAGGTCTTGATGGCCTGCGCCAGGACCGGCTCTGCGGCCACCGCAAACCCGGCGGCAAGGCAGGCGGCGACGAAGCCCCGCCGGTCGACGTGCACGTCCGGCAGCAGGCTGTTGAGATGCTCGTCCCGCAGATCCCTCGACGAGTCGTCCATTGCGTTCCTCCTCTGGGTGTTCAGTCTTTACTGGCAGCCGGACACGCAGCGGCCGCCGCCGTCGAACTGCATCGTTGTGCCGCTCAAAGGCACGTGGACCGGCATTCTGGCGGCCTTCTGAAAGGCGGCCGTGCGGCTGGTGGGAAGCAGCTTGCCGCCCGCGGTGGCGGCTTCGTTGGCGTGCGAGGCGATCACCGAGCTCGCGCGCACCAGGTCGTTCACGACGTACGCCGCTTCGGCCGGGCCGGTGGTGAAGGGGTAGCCGCCGATGTTCATGACCACGAGGCTCGCCTTGTAGTGGCCGCGCACCACGAGGTCCTTCTCGGCGGTAATGCCCGTGTCGCCGGAAAGGTAAGCGGTGAGCCCGTTGCTGAAGCGCAGCACGAAGCCCCCCGGCGGGCCGACGTAGGCCGTGAGCCCGCTCGTGGCCATGGCCTGCTGCTGCTCTTTGGGCAGGAAAGCGGGCGGCAGGCCGTTGCTGTGCACCGCCGGCACGCTGGCGACCATCACCTTGCCGACCATGCTCTGGGCGCCGAAGCGCACCAGGCGCACGAGCTTGTTCGGGTCGCCTCCGAGCGACTTCACCTTCGCCTGGAAGAACGAATGCATTTCGCCGCCGACGATTATCGGCACCTGCCGCGCCATGGCGATGTTCACCAGGTTGGAGTTGGGCGTCACGTTGACCGCGAACTCCGGCTTGGCGCAGGTGCCGGCATTGGCCGAGGCCTGGATCAGGTCGCCGAGGTGATCGCCATGGACATGGCTGAGCAGCACGGCGTCGATCCTGCCCAGGCGCGGGTCCGCCGGGCCGCGCACGGTACGGCCCGGATCGTAGAGGATGCGCGTGCCGTCCGGGTCCTCGAAGACGAGCGCCCGGTCCAGCGGACAGAACTCGCCGTCATGGCTGCCCAGCGGCGTTATTTTCACCGTACCGCCTGCGCCGCCGGCACCCGCAGCGCCGGTGTCCATACCCAATTGCGCGCACCCGGCGAGCGCCGCGCCCGCCAGCACCGCCATTGCCCCAAGCAGCCGATTCATCGTCAGTTCCTCCTTTGGATGTGCGTATTAACGTTCCTGTGGCGTCCGGTATTCCGGCCTGCGCTTCCAGACGCCGGTTTGCGCCTCGAAGGCGTGCGCGAGCTGCAGCACGCCGAAGTCGTCGCGGTAGCGGCCGACGATCTGCAGGCCGACGGGCAAGCCGGCGGCCGTGAACCCGGCGGGCACCGAAATCGCGGGGTGGCTGGTGATGGTGACGTAGTAGCAGCTTTTCATCCAGTCGAGGTAGTTGTGCATGCGCACGCCGGCGATCTCGCGCGGCCATTCCGTCTCCACCGGATAAGGCGGCAGCTGATTCACCGGGCAGAGCAGGAACTCGTACTTCTCCAGGAAGCCGCGCAGCCGGTGGAACAGCTCGGTGCGCAGCGTCGCGGCGCGCGCCATTTTTTCGGGCGTGACCTTGAGCCCCTGCTCGATGTTCCAGATGACGTCGTCCTTGAGCTTGTCGCGATGCTTGTCCAGCAGCCCGCCGAAGCGCGCGAGGTAGTTCACCGCGCGCTGCGTCTCGAAGGCCTCGGTGGCGCCGGAGAAATCCGGCTCGGCTTCCTCCACCGCGCAGCCGAGGGACTGGAAAATGCCGCGTTGCTTCTCCAGTACTTCTGTTACCTGCGAATCCATCGGTAGGCCGCCCAGGTCGCGGCTCCAGGCGACGCGCACCTTTCTGAAGCTGCGCTTCAGGCTTTTGCCGAAAATCTCTCCCGGCTCGGCGAGCGAGATCGGCGCGCGGGGATCGGGGCCGGCCATGGCCGACATGAGGAAGGCGGCGTCCTCGGCGGTGCGCGCCATGGGGCCCATGACCGCGAGCGTTTCCCAGGCGTCGGCGGCCGGCCAGCCCGGCACGCGTCCGGGCGTGGGCCGAAAGCCGATCACGTTGCAGTAATTGCCCGGGTTGCGCAGGCTCGCGGCGAGGTCCGAGCCGTCGGCGAACGGCAGCATGCCGCAGGCCACCGCCACGGCGCCGCCGCCGGAGGAGCCGCCGCAGGTCTTCGACAGGTCGTAGGGGTTGCGCGTGGCGCCGAACACCCGGTTGAAGGTCTGGCTGCCCGAGCCGAACTCCGGCGTGTTGGTCTTGCCGATCAGGATCGCGCCTGCCGCAGACAGCCGGTCGACGATCAGGTGGTTCTGGGCCGGAACGTGATGCTCGTAGACCAGCGAGCCGAACGTGGTACGGACCCCCTTCGTCGGCACCAGGTCCTTGTGCGCGATGGGCAGGCCGGCAAGCCGCGGCTTGCGCTTCATCCGATCCATCGCCTTGGCGGCCTTGAGCGCCTGCTCGGGCAGGAAGGTGACGATGGCGTTGACCTTCGGGTTGACGCGCTCGATCTGCGCCACGAACGAGCGCATCACCTCGGAAACCGAAAGCTTTCCCTGGTGGATGAGGCGCGCGAGCCGGCGCGCGGGCGTGTAGCAGAGCTCGCTCATCACATGAGCACGATGTCGAACTGTTCCTGCGTGTAGCCCGTTTCCACCTGCATCGAGATCGGCTTGCCGATGAAGTCCGAGAGCATGGCCACCGAGGCCGATTCCTCCTCCTGGAACAGGTCGATGACCGGCTGCGAGGCGAGCACGCGGTACTCGCGCGCGTTGAAGGCGCGCGCCTCGCGCAATATCTCGCGCAGGATCTCGTAGCACACCGTGTGGGCGGTCTTGATGGCGCCGCGGCCGGCGCACGTCGGGCACGGCTCGCACAGCACGCGGGCGAGCGACTCGCGCGTGCGCTTGCGCGTCATTTCCACCAGGCCGAGGGCGGTGAAGCCGCTCACGGTAATGCGGGTGCGGTCGCGCGCGAGCGCCCGCTTGAACTCCTCCAGCACCGCGGAGCGGTGCTCCTCGCCTTCCATGTCGATGAAGTCGACGATGATGATGCCGCCGAGGTTGCGCAGGCGCAGCTGCCGCGCGATCGCCTGCGCCGCCTCCAGGTTGGTCTTGAACACCGTGTCGTCGAAGTTGCGGCTGCCGACGAAGCCGCCGGTATTCACGTCGATGGTGGTCATGGCCTCGGTCTGGTCGATCACCAGCGTGCCGCCCGACTTCAGATCGACGCGCCGCGACAGCGCCTTCTCGATCTGCGTCTCCACGTCGTACAGGTCGAACAGCGGCCGCTCGCCGGTGTAGTGCTCCAGGCGCGCGCGCACCTGCGGCATGTAGTGCTCGGCGAAGGCTGCGAGCTTGTGGAAGTTCTCGCGCGAGTCGATCACCACGCGGGTGGTGCTGGAGCTCACCATGTCGCGCAGCACGCGCTGGGCGAGCGACAGGTCCTGATAGAGCAGCGCGGGCGGCTGTGCGCCCAGCGCTCGCGTGCTGATGACCTTCCACAG
>DATACE010000126.1:0-3429 GCA_036259215.1 Burkholderiales bacterium
GATCCGGAGTGGATCGGCGGCGGCGACGGCGGCGCGAAAGCTCTCCTCGAGGAGAGCGCGCATCAGGCCGGCGCGAAGCTGAGCTTCGCCGCGTCAGGGCCGAGGTTGAAGTAGCGCGGATACGTCTCGCGAAAGACGCGCTTGATGTCCCCGACCGGCACGTCGAAATAGCTGCCGCGCTCGCGTACGTACTCCATGTGCCGGCGGTTGTCTTCGTCGAAGGGATGGAAAATGGAGTCCTCGCGGCCGTCGAACTCGAGCGGCCTCACCCGGAACCGGGTGCACAGCGACAGGTTGAAGGCCGGCGTCGCCTTCACCCATCTGCCCTCCAGGTAGAGCTCGGCGTAACCGTGGAAAACGAAAAGATCGGTGCCCATCTTGGCGGTGAGCGCCGGCGTGGTGAGGTGGTTCTTGACGTCGGCATAGCCCACGCGTGCCGGGATGCCCACCGCGCGCGCGCAGGCCGCCAGCAGCGCTGCCTTGGGCACGCACCAGCCCTCGCCGGTCTCGAGGCAGGCCGAGGCGCGATAGGCGTCGTCGAGCATGAAGTTCTGAAACGGGTTGTAGCGGATGCCGTCGCGGATCGCGTAATACAGGGACACCGCGCGCTCGCGATGGCTGCGCCCGCTCGCGCTCGTGGCGGCGAAAGCCGCCACGGCAGGATGCGCGCTGTCGACGAAGCGCGCCGGTTGCAGGTACGGGTTCATTTGTCCAGCTTCATCAGCCGGCGCGCGCCGGCGAACAGCGGGCTTTTCTGCTCGGCCAGCCCATCGAGGACGGAAAAGTGGTGCCGGCCGGGCATCGGGATATCGCCTGCGAAGGCCGCGCGCCAGCGCTCGCCGATCATGGCGTTCTGCCGCAGGAACTCGCTCGACTCGTCGCCGCCCACGCAGGTCATGATCGGCGCCCGGGTCGCAGGGGTCATGAACGCCGGCGACACCTTGAGCGCGCTCGCTTCATCCAGGCGCAGGTCGGGCTGCAGGAAGTCCACGTGGATAAGCGGCCGCAGGTCGTAGACGCCGCTGATGGCGAGGCCGCCCTTCCACAGGTCCTTGGGCAGGGCGCGGTCCAGGGCCGGGTACAGCGCGCACATCAGCATCGCCGTAAGGTGCCCGCCGGCCGAATGGCCGCCGACGTACAGGCGGTCCTGGTCCATGCCATAGTCCTCGGCATGCAGCCATAGCCAGCGGCTGGCGCGCAGCATCTGCTGCACGATGGTCTCGATGGTCACCCTGGGGCACAGGTCGTAGTTCACCACAGCCAGCGACACCCCTGCATCCACCCACGCGGGCGCGAGGAAAGAGTGGTCGCTCTTGTCGAGCGAGCGCCAGTAGCCGCCGTGGATGAACATCAGGCAGCTGCCGTCGCCCTTGCGCGCCGGGAAGATGTCCACGGTCTCGCCCGGCATGTCGCCGTAGCGCTGATCGAGGTGGCAAGTCATGGTGCTGCGCGCCCGGGCCGAGGCCTCGGCCCAGCGTGAAAAGTATTGCCCGTGGTCGGGCACCAGTTCCCGGTTGTTGTAGGCCCGGTTGAGAAGCGCCTTGTCGGCCGGGGCGTTCATCCTCGCCTTTCGCGCCACAGGCCCATCGCTTCCTGGCCGGGACGATCGGAAAACGAGAACAGCACCGTTTCGTCCTGCGATTCCAGCGTCATCGGCATCCAGGACGGCACGACGAACGTGTCGCGCGGCTCGAACTCGAACGACTCGTCTCTTATTTTGACTTTGCCGCGCCCCTCCACCACCGAGTAGATCGCGCCATCAGTGCAGCGGTAAGGCTGGGTGCGGAAGCCTTTCGGCAGCAGCTGGACGAATGCCGCGATGGTCGGCATGGCGTGGCCGCCGGTGAGCGGGTTGGTGAACTGCATCTTCCAGCCGTGGCAGGGGTCCGGCTCCTGGTCCTTCGACAGCCCGTCGAGCGCCTCGCGGCTGCGCGCGTACGGGTAATTGAAGATCGGCGAGGTCCTGCCGAAGGGCGCCGTGGCGCCGAGCGGCACCAGCCCGCTGCCAAAGCGCGCCGTCGCCGCGCCTTCCCGGCGCGATACCGGCTGCACTTCCTCGGCGAACGCCTCGTGGAATTGCGCGCCGAAAGTTTGCACGATGCGGATGTCGAGGCCGTCCATCCATACCACCGGGTCGTTGCCGGGATTGCCGTGGTCGTGGTAGGTCCACGAGGGCGTGATGATGAAGTCGCCCGGGTGCATGGTGGTGCGCTCGCCGTCCACCGCGGTGTAGGCGCCCGAGCCTTCGACGATGAAGCGCAGCGCCGACTGCGAATGGCGGTGGCTGGGGGCGATCTCGCCGGGAAGGATGAGCTGCAGGCCGGCGTACAGGCTTTGGGTGATGCACGACTCGCCGCGCATGCCCGGGTTTTCCAGGATCAGCACGCGCCGGACCGCTTCCTTGGCCGTGATGAGCTTGCCCGCCTCCATCAAGTACGGACGCGCCTCGCGGTAGCGCCACAGGGCCGGCTTGCACGGCGTCGAGGGCTCGTTGGGGATCAGGTTGTGCAGCACCTCCCAGAGCGGGGCGAGGTTGTTCCTGTCCATGCGGCGGTACAGCTCCTGCCGCGCGGCGCCTAGGCTGGGTTGCGGAACGCTGGCCATGGGGCAAATCCTTCCGAAAAAGCGATTCTACGTGCGGGCGACGGGCTTGAGCCAGACGACCGGCTTGCCCAACGCGCTGCCGAGCGCCTTGCCCTCCGGGTCGGCGAGCGCCGCCTCGCGCGCCTTGCGGATGGCGGCCGCCTGCTCGCGCGGGCTGGAGGTGGCCGGGTTCTGGATCAGCGCATCCACAATGGCAAGGAAGTTCGCCTTGCCGCGGCGGTGGGTCTCGCCGTAGCCCTTGATCAGGCGGGCGCACTCGGCCACCTCGAGCGCGAGCCCGGCATCGCGCTTGGCGGCATCGGCCACCAGCCCCAGCCAGCCGTCGATGAGCTGCTGCTCCTCGCCGTACCGGTAGCTCAGCGGCCGCCATGGCTTGAGCCAGGCGAGCGAGCGCACCAGCAGATAGCCCCACACGCTCGAGGTCCTGATGTGCATGCCGACGTTGTAGGCGTCGAGCTTGCCGCGCCGCTGCGCCCAGGCGATGAGCCGCCTGCCGAGAAACGCCGGCAGCACGGAGGCGAATTCCTCGATCCCGGGCTTCAGATAATCGATCACCACCACGGGCTCGTGCGCCTTTGCGCCCACCTCGCGCCGCACGCGCTCGAAGCGGCTGGGCCGCGTCTTGAGGTCGGCCACGCGGATGATGTCCTCGTAGGCCATCCACAGCGCCAGATGCCGCGCCACCTCGGCGGCGAAGGCGGCGGCGTGATGGCCGACTGGCTGATGGATGCCGCCACGCAATGCGGCTTTCCGGCGCAGGCCACCTCGATTCCGGGCGTGGCGCAGCGCACGGGGGCCACCACGTATTACCTGGAGATCTTTCCG